>JAQUXM010000063.1:0-12377 GCA_028692415.1 Syntrophomonadaceae bacterium
TCTATGTATATTTATTATTTTCAACAAAAGCGTACCAGAGATGGTAGAATAAGTCAAGGCATTTCTCGATTATTTAGACAAATAATTGATTATTAACCCATACAATAGGTGTTTATGAATATTCTGGGCCAAATTACAGTCGAACAAATGGAGAAAATGCCAAACAACAAAAAATAATAACGAGGCTAAAAGGTGTCCCACGCTAAACGGCAGGGTTCCTATGAACAAAACCGGCGGTGGGGTCCAATCCCCCGCCTCGTTGCAGCAGTGGGTTAAAACTGCCGCAGTTTCTTCAGATGCTTAAACAAAATAACAAGTTAATACAAATGGGGAATTCTACTGATTAACTTAATCAGGATACAATGGGGGTTTTGTGGTAAACTATAGCTAATTATGCAAAGCCGGATAAGGCCTTGCGATACTATAACAAGTAGGAGGAAGGAAATTGCAGGAGAAAAAGGTTTTTTACATTACAACCCCAATTTACTATCCCAGTGACAATTTACATATTGGTCATGCTTATACCACCGTAGCGGCAGATTGCATGGCCCGTTTTAAACGCATGCAGGGCTATGAAGTATTTTATTTGACGGGTACTGACGAACATGGCCAAAAGATAGAAAAGACCGCACGTGAAAAAGGGATGGAAGCGATTGATTACGTAGATGGAATTGTCAAGGGGATTCGCCAGCTTTGGGATACCCTGTTGATATCGAATAATGATTTTATTCGCACCAGCGAACCCCGGCACAAGGAAGTGGTGCAAAAGGTTTTTCAAAAGCTTTTTGACCAGGGAGATATTTTTTTGTCACAGTATGAAGGCTGGTATTGTACACCCTGTGAGACTTTCTTTACGGAAAGACAGCTCACCGATGGCAAATGTCCTGATTGTGGACGCGATGTTGAATTACTGCAGGAGGAGAGCTACTTTTTTAATATGGCCAAGTATGCTCCCCGTCTTTTGGAGCATATTGATGCCCATCCCGATTTTATTCAACCGGAATCCCGGCGCAATGAGATCGTTAATTTCATTAAAAGCGGACTGGATGACCTTTGTGTCTCCCGGACCACCTTTAATTGGGGGATAAAGGTGCCGTTCAATGAGAAGCATGTGATATATGTGTGGGTTGACGCCTTGATAAATTATCTCAGTGCGATAGGCTATTTGGCTGATGAAGAAAAGTTCAATCATTACTGGCCGGCTAATGTCCATCTCATGGCGAAAGATATTGTGCGTTTTCATGCGATTATCTGGCCGGCCCTTTTAATGGCCTTGGATTTGCCGCTGCCCCAAAAAGTATGTGCCCACGGTTGGATCATGCTGGAAGGCGGAAAAATGTCGAAATCTAAAGGAAATGTGGTGGATCCCCGTATCCTGGTAGAAAAATACGGGGTGGATGCCGTGAGGTACTATCTGGTAAAAGAGCTGACTTTTGGGCAGGATGGCTATTACTCCGAAGAGATGCTGGTCAGCCGGATAAACTCGGATTTGGCTAATGATCTGGGTAATTTGATAAGCAGAACCGTGGCGATGATAAGCCGCTATTTTGCCGGGGTAATACCGGCTCCCGCTCCCGCTACCGGGGTAGATGAGAGCTTGATCCAAACCGCCCGGCAAATATGCCAGGAGGCTGGTGAAAAGCTGGATAAACTCGATTTTGCCGGCTACCTGATCAGTACTTTGAAACTGGTTTCAAGAGCCAATAAATATATCGACGAAACGGAGCCATGGTTGCTGGCGAAAGATGAAATGAACAGGGAGCGTTTGGCTACCGTAATGTACAACTTGGCCGAGAGTATTCGTATTGCCTTGATCCTGCTCAGCCCCACCATGCCTACCTTAATGGCAAGGGCCAATCGGCAACTGGGCATTTTTAACGACATCAGCAAGGTGACCTGGGCCGAAGCGGGGCAATGGGGACTTTGCCCGGTGGGAAGCCAGGTTAAAAAGGAAGAAGCATTATTCCCGCGGATAGACTTGAAGAATTTGGAAGAAGCGGCGGTGCGGCCAGAGATAAAAGCAGCAGCGAAACCCGAACCCCCAGCCCCAGCCCCAGCCAAGGGGAATGACGAGTTTATTAGTATTGAGGATTTTGCCCGCATGGATCTCAGGATAGCCGAGGTCATGGCCTGTGAGAAGATGGCGAAGGCAGATAAACTGCTGATTCTGCGTTTAAAGGTGGGAGATGAAGAAAGAACCGTAGTATCAGGGATAGCCAAGCATTACAGTCCGGAAGCATTAATAGGGAAGAAGGTTGTATTGCTGGCCAATCTGAAACCGACCAAATTGCGGGGAGTAATGTCGCAGGGGATGATCCTGGCAGCCTCCGGGGATGAGGAACTGGAAGTATTGATGATTGAAAAGGACCTCCCCTCGGGTAGCCAGGTAAAGTAAGGGGACACGTAAGATGTTAATAGATACCCATGCTCATATACAGGATAAAGAATTTAAAAAAGATTTGCCGGAAGTGCTGGATAGAGCTGAAAAGGCGGGGTTGGAGAAAATAATCTGTGTGGGCTACGATTATGAAACTTCAGTAGAAGCCGTAGCATTAGCCCGAAAATATCCGCAGGTCCGGGCCGTGGTGGGAATCCATCCCCATGATGCAAGCAGTTTGACCCCTGATATTCTGCAAAAACTATATACGCTGGCCCGGGAACCGGAAGTCGTGGCAATTGGCGAAACCGGTCTCGATTTCTATCGCAACCTGTCAACACCCGAGCAACAACGAAAAGCCTTTGTGGAACAGGTTAAATTGGCCCAGGAACTATATAAACCGGTGGTTATACATGACCGGGAAGCCCATCAGGAAGTACTCGACATAATTAAAAAGGAAAAGGCAGGCAAAAATGAAGGGATAATGCACTGTTATTCCGGACACCTGCCTTTGGCCATAGAATTGATTAAGGCCGGATTTTATATTTCCTTTGCCGGCCCTTTGACTTTTAAGAATGCTCAAAAAACCCATGAAGTAGCGGCTAAAATAGTGATGGAAAGAATTTTGATAGAAACCGATTGTCCCTATCTTACCCCCGAACCATGGCGGGGAAAACGCAACGAACCTGCTTATGTGGCCTCTACGGCCCGAAAATTGGCGGAACTTCGTCGCAAAAGTGTAGAAGAAATTGCCTATATAACCAATTTTAATGCCAAAAAAGTATATCGAATTAAAGAATAACGAAGCGAAAAAATGCCCCCCGCTTCTGTAAGCGGTCGGGTTCTCATTAACAAAACAGGCGGCGGGTTATAATCCACTGCCTCGTGGCAGCGGTGTGTCAAGACCGCTCCGCAGTTTCTTCCGATGCTTAAAAAGCCAAGAGTCCATATCTTTCCGGCACGCTGGTTCGACAAAAAAAAGCTTTGCCGGTATTTTCTTTTTCTGCAAACTTTTTATAGGGTTCAGGAATAAAATAATTATTGAGCGATAATAATTAATCAGAGGAGGATATTGTTTGACTACAAGATAAGGAAACAAAACCATTAAATGGCAGCATATTTGACTTGGAGGCCGATGATTGCTTAAAATGTAGTTAATGTCTCAGCTCCTAAGGGTTTGAGAGAGGAAGAAAAGGAGGAAGTGTATGGGTGTTGTGTGGTCCAAGCAACGGTCTTACCTGGCAGCTGGTATTTTAAGCGTTGTGCTGCTGGTGAGCATGTTCTTTGCACTACAGAAACCAGTTAACATTGAAGCAGACGGAAAAGTAATTAAGAGCAGAGTATTCTTTTCGGGAACTGTGGGGGGAGTATTGGAAAAGAACCATATAACCCTCAAGGCAAAGGACAAGGTAGAACCATCGCTGGAAACAGCCGTAAGTAAAGAGATGAAGATCGTAGTAACCAGAGCTTTCAAAGTGAAGGTACTTGCTGATGGACAATGCCGGGAGATAATCAGCACCCCCATTACGATTGCTCAAGCTATTGAACTGGCTGGCTTTAAACTGGGCGAGCAGGATATCGTTAAAACCATGCCCCGCCAGTTTACGGTTCCCAATCAAGAAATCGAACTTATCCGGGTTACCCAGGCCCAAGTGGAGAATAAGGAAGCCATTCCCTTTCAAATTGAAAGGACCAGTGACGATACTTTGGAGCGGGGCTTGACTAAAACGATCAGCGCAGGTAAAAAGGGAATTGCCATAAATTCCATTAAGATTACCTATCACAATGGGCAGGAAGTCAAACGTGAGGTTATAGGCAGCAAAGTTCTGCAGGAACCGGTAAACAAAGTTGTAGCCTTGGGAACAATCACCTCGGTTTCCCGGGGGGGCATGCGTTTGGACTTTAGAGAAGCCAAGTATATGCAGGCTTCGGCCTATACCTATACCGGATCAAATACGGCTACCGGCAAGACCCCGGAGGTAGGTATGGTAGCGGTAGATCCCGGGGTTATTCCCATGGGCAGCAAGCTTTATATAGAAGGATATGGCTATGCTCATGCGGCTGATACAGGCGGGGCAATAAAAGGGGATAAGCTCGATTTATTCATGGAAGAGCGGTCCCAATGTATGAACTGGGGGAACCGAACCGTAAAAGTCTATTTACTTCAATAAATAATAAGCAAAGAACCTCCCGATTTTTTTGGGAGGTTTTTCTATGTAAAAGAACTTTACCGAATTTTCCCACGACTTAAACACCTGAAATTACAGAAAATTATATCAGGCTAAGGGAAAAGGAGGTGAAAAGGATGAAGAGAAAAACTTTTTTATTGCTAAGTCTGTGCCTATCTTTATTTCTTTTAATAAACGGCTGTTCCAACACTGCTGCTAAAAAACCTATTACCCCAACCCCGCAAAAGCAAACCACCCAAAACGGTCAATTAACCGAAAGTGAAAGACGGGTTATGGCCAGCAAGTTGTCAAAAATGGCTGAAGAGGTTGATGGAGTCAAAAAAGCCACGGTAGTTGTTGCTGATCTAGGATTGAGCAGCAATAATGGAATAACGACGCCAGTACCGGGACCAAATACCAGTAATAAAGGAATATCCACAAATCCAACCCCGGGTAATATGGAGGATGCACCTTTACCCAATCAAAATACAACAAGTACTGGACAAACCAAGAATATTACTACCAATGATGATGTATGGCTTGGCAATGATAATCAGGCGAGCGGGATGATAATAATGGTCGGACTGACACTTGACTCAGCGAACCAGGATAAAGCAACTGCGATCCAAACCCAGGTTAGGAACAAATTGAAAGCCAGTGATAAAAGGATTTCGCAGGTGTTGGTTTCCACTGACCCCAACATGATAAAGCGCATTAATGACGTTGCAGCCGGCATTATTCAAGGCAAGCCGATTAAGACCTTTCAAAAGGATATCAATGAACTGAATACGAAATTCAAGGAACAACAGCCAACAATTTAATAAAGTCAACAGCGCCCGGGAGATTTACTGCTCCCGGGTATATTTTTGGGGGTAAGGGGTTAAGCGTAAGGGTTGAGGAAGGAATTTGAGGGAAAGAATAATAATTTAATTAGCTGCATTATCAATAGTTATATAGTGATCTGAGCTGGAAACAAAGTCCAGCTCAGCAATACCCCAAGGTACAGGACCCGCTGGGGTTAGCCCCAGCGGGGGAGAATTAAGCTGATCGAGATAAATATCTCTCTGTGGGTATTTGGCTTAATCCCAGCTTTTTTCTAAAGATTTTATACCAGCGTGTAGTATAATTAGCAGAAATTGAAGACAGAGGTTTAATAATATGCCGGGACCGGAATCAATAAATATCATGCAAAAGCTGATGAAAGAATATAAGTTGTTTCCCAAAAAGAAGTGGGGGCAGAACTTTTTGGTGGATGGGAATATACTAAATAAGATAGCTGATTCCTGTGCTCCTAGCCAGCCCGGATACGTAGTTGAAATTGGACCGGGGTTGGGTGCGCTTACCAGGCAGCTAGCCAAGAGGAGTAAGGGTGTGCTGTCGATTGAAATAGATAAGAGCTTGCAAGAACCGTTGCAGGAGGTTCTGGGCGATTCCACAAACACCCGTCTGCTGTTCGCCGATGTACTTAAAGTAGATATCGAATCCCAGCTTAAAACGGCTTTCAACCTCACGGAAATACCCCGGTATCAAGTATGTGCAAATATTCCCTATAATATAACGACTCCGATAATATTTCAGCTATTGGAAGACTGCCCCAATATGATCTGTGCAACCCTGATGATGCAGAAAGAAGTTGCCCGGCGAATACTGGCCAAGCCCAACAACAAGGAATATGGATTACTTACTTTAATGATTTCCTATTACGCAGAAGTGGAATGTCTAATGAAAGTATCCCATCATTGCTTTTATCCGCGACCAGAGGTAGATTCCAGTGTGATACGCATAACGCCTTTGCCGGATAAACGGGTGCAAGTAAAGGATGAGAAGAATTTTAAGGATTTTACCAAGGCTGCATTTCAAAAGCGCAGAAAGACCATATTAAACATATGCAGCAGCTTTTTTAAGCTCGAAAAGGGCGAGATAGAAGAACAACTGAACGCTTTGGGCATATTACCTGCCAGCCGGCCGGAAAACCTCGGTATTCAAGAGTTTGCGAGCATAGCGGATCGCTTGGCTTAGGAGCTTCAGGAGGCAGCTAAAATGATTTTTACCAGCCCCAGCAAAGGAGAATTAAGTTTAAAAGAGGTCGTACGCGATGTGCTTGCCTATATTAGCGAAGACCTTACCCGGAGCTACCAGCTTATTGTAGGAAGTGATTCCCATCCAGCCTGCCAGGGAACCTGTTTTGTCAGTGCGATTATCATTCATCGCAAGGGGAAAGGGGCTCGTTATTATTATAATAAATTCACTGATCGCAAAATGAACAGCCTGCGCCAGCGTATATTTTACGAAGCATCCTTAAGCCTGGATTTGGCTGATCAGTTAAGTGCTTGCCTGAAAGAGCAGGGACGTGATGATATGAAAGTGGAAATACATCTGGATATAGGGATTAAGGGAGAAACGAAAGAACTGCTTAAAGAGGTAACCGGAATGATCATAGCCAGTGGCTTTGCGGCGCGAATAAAGCCGGATGCCTGCGCTGCCAGTAAAGTTGCTGACAAATATACCAAATAGCTTATAAAAACGAAGCTGGCAAAAATTTTTCTGAATAAATTAGTTGACACCGGCAATTAAATTTTATATACTAATTATTTTATTTGACAATATTCAACGTTTGGTATAAAATTAATGCGACATATAAATAAAGAAGGTGGTAATTTGAATTCTCCCAGGGCTATATCAGATATCAAGAAAGACTTGGAGTCATTTGTGGGCAGCAAGATCAGACTGAAGGCTAACCGGGGAAGAAACCGAATTATAGAGAAGGAAGGCGTGCTCGAATCAATCTATCCGAATATATTTATCGTAAAACTGGACGAGAGAAAAGTTGAAAGACGCGTTTCTTATACTTACGCAGATGTTTTGACCGAGACGGTTGAACTTTTTGTTTATGACACCCAGGACGCAGAAATTAAAATTGCCTCAGTGAACCATTAAAACCAGTTAAACTCAACTGCATGAAATACCATGCAGTTTTTTTCTTTTTCTGCAACATTTATTTCAAACATAGTCAGGCTGTTTGGCTAATATAATCTTGATAAAGAGCAAAAGAAGGTGAAAACATGACGCAAGGACTTTCTATATGGTCACGGGTGGTGCTGGCTCAGTTAAACGATTTCCGAACGATCAGGCAGGAATCATCACATATATTGGATGCCAGCTTCAAATATATTGAAGAAGTAAAGGTTAAAATTAAGGATGTTAGCTGGAAAAGGCAGGGTAAGGCAGTGGAAACCTTACTGAAATTGGAACTGCTTTTTCTGCTGGAAGATCAGAACGGCAATATGAAACTGATGAACCAGGAAAGCAGCTTAAGAGACCGGGTACCTTTCAGCGAATTTGATGCTGATTTGGATTTGCTTGAAAATGATAAAATGATTGGCTTTAACGGAGAAATTAGAGATCTGTCCTGGCAGGTGGATATTAACGACCTGCAAGTAAAGATGCTCTTTACCCTGGAATATTTGCTTATAGCTACGCGTGAGCAGGTGGTAAGGTTGTCGGAGCAAAGCGGGACATTGCCTGAGAGCCGGGATTTAAACGAAAAAATTGATGAACTGAAGAATGAGATTGCACGCAGCCAAAACGAAAAACAAAACCTCCAGCATCAGTTATTGCTATATGAAAAAGATATTTCCAGTCTCAAAAGAGGGATAAGGAAAGCGGAAAACCGTAATAGCCTGCTGGATAAAGAAAGTAAACAATACCAGGAAATGCTGGCCCAGTTGCAATTCGCTATTTGTGAGCAGAAGCGGCAACAGAACCACTGCGAGCAAGAACCTTATTATGAAGTAGACCCCGGGTATAAAGTGCTGCCCCAACTGCAGGAGCAGGAAAGCAATTCGGAACTGAGCCTGGGCAAACGGGTTAAGCGCCTGTTTATGAACAGCATTTAAGAAGTCTTGAAGGTTGGATTAGGAATTCACGATATGGCAGTCGCTGGCATAAGCTGTTAAGAGTAACAGCAAAGGAGTTATGCCAATGAAAATCCTGTTTACCAATACGGCTCCGATCATAAAGTATGGAATTGGACAGGCTTTTGCGGATCTGGGGCATGAAGTGCGCTTTGTTTTTCTTGACCAGGAAATGAGCCTGCTGCCCTTTATCCAGGAATTCCAGCCGGATTACATTTTCACCGATGGTGGCATTGGGCGCATGCATAAGATTTTTCCGCTGTTGGAAGATATGAATATTCCTCATATTTATTGGGCCATAGAAGATCCGGTTTGCTATCCCGACCTCTCACTCCCCTATGCGCAGCGATCCCGATACACATTTACACCCTGCTTGGAAAGCATCTTCAATTATTCCCAGCAAGGCGTTCAAGCGAACCTGCTTATGTTTGCCTGTCATCCCCAATACCATCGCCTGGCCTACCCCAGCCCCCAGTACAACCATGATATTATTTTTATCGGCAACAATTACGACTACCATCCGGCACGGGTGATGGGCTTGTATAACCTGGTAAGCCCGCTCCTGGCCGGTAATTATGATATAAAAATATACGGTAATGATTGGTGGCTGGATACCAGTAAGTTCTTCAGCATCCTGCCCCGCCATTACGGCGGAATAATGCCCAATGAAGATCTGCCGTCCGCCTGCGCCTCAGCCCGGATTGTTCTGGGTTTGCATTCGGTGGATAATTCCCTGACCATGATGAGTATGCGTACCTTTGAAATCCTGGGCAGCGGCGGATTTCATCTAACCCAGTGGACTCCGGCCATAGAACATCTGTTCGTTAACCATCACCACCTGGTTTGGAGCAAAAGTGATGCAGAAACCGTGGAATTAGTTAACTTCTATCTAAACCACCCGGACGAAAGGGCCCGCATTGCCCGTCAGGGCCAGCAGGAGGTTTATGAGAAACACACCTACCACCGCCGGATTCAGGACGATTTATTACCCTTGCTGCACAGCCGTCTGCTGCCCCCCAAAAATTATGTTGCGGCCGGATCAAATAACTTTCAGGTAAAGTACTCGGGTCGAGCGGTCAGGCTATAATAGTTCACCAAAAACCGCTATTTATCATATATAAGAATACAGGATTATTAAGGATTAATAATTGAAAATTGCTGGCGAAGGGAAGGTGCCAATGTTGGAAAGTCAAGATAAGTGTTTGGAAAATGCTGCCATGGTGCAGATAAAGACCCGAAAATATCAGGCCATTCCTCATGAAAACCCAGGTGAGGAAGCCTTGTTATTAATTACCACCGCGCGCAAAAGCAGCTTCGAAGCCCAAAACCTGTGTCCCAGCTGTGGGAAGAAGATCAGCCCGGACGAAAGCCGGGTCTGTGAATGCTGCGGAAGTGAGACTTGTGTTCATTGTATTCGAAGCTATCAGGAAGAAGTACGCTTGGAAGAAAAGTAATAACAGGGGGGTGTATTGGGAAGACTTCGCCCGTCAGGGGGGAGAGCAGAGCGCAGCATGATTGCAGCCAGTGGCTGCATAAGCGGTTCCAGTGAGGGTTGCACCCATAAAGCTTCTTTTGAAAAAAGGAGCGAATAGTTCACCGTACAGCAGTAATTGGCATAGCATAAAGAAGTGAAAAAAATGTAAGATAGGGGGATATAGATGTCCAATATAGCTTGTATCCTATACCCGCCCACCCTGGATTATCGTTATTTGGTACAGCGGCCGCAGCAGTTAATGACCAGCTTCTCAGAATTGAACATACCGGTCTATTATCTTAATAATGCCAGTCCTCATTTACCTTCGGTAACGGGTGTTGAAAAAATCAATGATAATTTCTATCTCTTTAACAACGTAGATCCGACACCCTTCCTCAAAGGGGTTAGGCCGGTTGTTTATTTCAGTGCTCCCGGGCAGGTTGATCTGGTTCGGCAGTATAATCCATCATTAGTGGTGTTTGATAGTGTTGATGAACCCAGTGATGAATTTGAAGCCTGGCAGCCTTACTATCAGCGGGCCGTGCTTTCTTCGGACCTGGTATTCACTACTTCGGAAAAATTATATCAAATGGCTTTGGGAATTAATGCCAATACCTATCTGGTGCCCAACGGTTGTGACTATGATTACTTTTCCCAGGCCAGCACCAAAAGTCTGCCGATTCCCGACGACATGGCCGGCATTAATGGCCCAATTATAGGTTATATAGGGGTAGTTGCCACCTGGTGCGATTTAGAACTAATTGACCGGGTGGCTGCTACTTATCCCAATTACAATCTGGTAATGGTAGGACCCCTGTATAATGTTAACGAGGTGCCCCAGCGCCCCAATCTTCACTGGTTAGGGTTTAAGCCTTATGAGCAATTGGCTTCCTACGCACAGATGTTCGATGTAGGGATCATTCCCTTTAAGAGCTCCAAGATGACGGACTCGGTAAATCCAATTAAGATGTGGGAGTATATGGGGGCTGGCTTGCCGATTGTAAGTACCAATATTCCTGAAGCCAGTAAATATCCGGATGCGGTACTGTGTTCCGAAAACGCGGAAATCTTTATTCAAAATATAAATCAAGCCCTATTTACGGAAACCCCTGAAAAAAGGCAAAATCGAATAAATCTGGCTTCAGCCAATTCCTGGCAATCCAGAGCCCAGCAAATTATCAACATTATTGAAAACAAGCTCGCGGAAATTGGGCAAGATTTAACACCAATTCCTGAGGCGACCGTAGAATCCCTGGCTTATCAACCCAGTTTCCCCAATGAAGTGGAATATAGCCACTATGTAAACCGCTTGGCTCCATTTAGAAAGCTGCGGATTTCCCGAAGACCCTTTTTCCGATATTCAACTTATTCATTCAATAACTACGGTTCGGGTTATTCGTCTGAGGGGGGACGAAGAGCTAATCTGGGGTCCTCGCATCGTTATCTGAAGGTAGTCGGTAAAGCTGCATATAAATTTCAAACCGAGCGCAGCAGAAGGACAGTGTAGAAAGGCTTCAACAAAAATGGCAGAGAAAGTGATGATTGGATGTCCGATCCGCAACCGGGCCTGGATTCTGCCACTTTATCTCGAATCCTTGCAAGCTTTAAAATACCCAGAGGCAAAGATTGAGTATTGTTTCATTATCAATGACTGCAGCGATCAGACGCCGTTAATTCTAGAGCATTTTGCAGAGCAGAAAGCTGCTGGAGTTAAGCTGATTACAATTAATTACGGATCAGAAAAAGGCTACCGGCGGGGAATGTATGATTTTTCCCGCCTCGCTGCATTGAGAAATCACCTCTTAAATGCATTTCTGCAGTCAGACTGCGAATATCTCTTTTCTTTGGATAGTGATATACTTGCTCCTCCCGATACCCTAACCCGCTTAATTGAAGACAACTGCGACATAGTATCAGCCTTGGTTTGCAATGGACATGAGCTGAACGACCAAAGCATCTATAATATTCTTCGGCGCAATCACGAAGGGAAGCTGGTGCACTGGCGAGACTTTCCGCGCGACCGGATTTTCCCGGTGGATTGTACCGGAGCGGCTTACCTGATTAAAAGGGCGGTCATTGCAAGTTGTGGCGTTCGTTATTCCAGTGAGCAAGGTGCTGAAGACATAGGATTCTGCTCGGCTGCCGCGCAGAAGGGGCTGGGTATTTATGGTGACGGCCGGCTGGAGTGCGTGCACATGATGCACGAAAAAATTATTAACTCAGATTTCCCAGTTGACCGATAAATGCGGCAAAGAAACGATTGCTTTGCGATTCTGTGATTGCGAGCGCAGCGCGGCAATGACCGGGGAAGATTGCCGCGCTGCGCTCGCAATGACAGGTTG
This sequence comes from Syntrophomonadaceae bacterium, assembly GCA_028692415.1. Classification (GTDB taxonomy): domain Bacteria; phylum Bacillota; class Syntrophomonadia; order Syntrophomonadales; family Syntrophomonadaceae; genus JAQUBU01. The sequence continues at coordinate 12,276 of JAQUXM010000063.1, forward strand.
GCGCTGCGCTCGCAATGACAGGTTGGCGCTGCGCTCGCAATGACAGGTTGGCGCTGCGCTCGCAATGACAAGCACACTAGTTTCATAGTAATGACATTTCAG
>JAQUXM010000063.1:12477-14867 GCA_028692415.1 Syntrophomonadaceae bacterium
GCGCTGCGCTCGCAATGACAGGTTGGCGCTGCGCTCGCAATGACAGGTTGGCGCTGCGCTCGCAATGACAGGTTGGCGCTGCGCTCGCAATGACAAGCACACTAGTTTCATAGTAATGACATTTCAGCAGCAGGGTGCAACCTTGATTATGAGCGCAAGCGAATATCAGTGTGCCCGGAGGGGGGAGTTTCTCATGGAAAAGAGATATATGCAGGGAAGGTGACCCGAAAGCCAAATTTCAATTCAAGGGTGAAAAATACCGATTGGGTAATCACATTTTGTCAACTCCTCTCATAGGATATCCTAGAAATTTGGAAGCACAAATTTCAGCTTGCCGGAGGGGCAAGAAATACTAGATAAAAAGGAGGGGAGAGTAAAATGTCAAGACTGCTAAAATGTGAGTTTCCCGAAGGTTGTATGTTGGATCTGTGGGCCAAGGTAATCAAGGCCAAATTTATCGAAAAACAGGTCAAGGTTTTAGACACGGTCTTTTGTGTTCCTGATGAGCAGGTAGGGGGAAAAGTCTCCTGTGTGGAAGACATTAAAGTAAAGGTTATCAAGGCGTATGAGGACCTTTGTTTTAACAAGGTAAAAATCTTTATCGATTATGAAGTTATCCTCTTTGTTTTGGTAGATGGCGAGTACCAGATCATTACCGTTACTGACCGATATGAACAATCCATCGAACTGGACGAATTTGATCCACCGCTTACCACGGAGGAATTCCGTAACGAAATCGAGCAATCGGAAATCGTGCTGAAGAACTGGTCTTTTGATTTCGAAATCAAAGGGAATTGTGAAGATCCTGGCAATCCCTGCCACCTGACCACTCCCATCAAGGGAACCTGTATCGGGCTTAAGGTATATGTCGACATAATTGACAAACTGGGCAAATTCCATGATGTAATTGTTTATGGCGAACTGGATCCAGATGTAGATTATTAAGGCGTAAACGCAATTGTAAATGCTCGGCTGATTGCCGGGCATTTACCTTTCTAAATTATAGGAGGTTGAACTTTGGTGGGGGTCAGAATCGAAAGAAAAGATAAAAACCTCATGCGCAGCCACCTTGAGCAAGTGTTGCAAATGCAGAAGGATATAGATAAGAGTATGGAACTCTTCCAGGCGGATACCGCAGTGGAGGAATACAAGAATTTTTGGGGTGAGCTTAGAGGGATCAACAGCCAGAATATGCAAACCGTTTCCCGCTACATGGTACGCAAATGCAATCGGTGAATATAATGGGCTGCGCCCGTGCGGCGTAAGGCGTAAGGTGTGAGGGGTGGAACATAGGGACAGGGGGACAGGAACCTTGTCCCAGTACTGGGACTAGGTTCCTGTCCCCCTGTCCCTATGTTCCACCCCTCACACCTTACGATAAAAGGAGTGTTAAGTATGAAAAGCCTGGGTCTGGCACTGGGCGGTGGCGGCTTAAAAGGCTTGGCGCATATTGGCGTATTGGAAGTACTGGAAGCAAATAAAATACCCATCAATATGATTTGCGGAACCAGTGCCGGCAGCATTGTGGCTGCTCTCTTGGCCAGCGGAATGCCAGCTCGCAAAATGGAGAGTATTGCTTTAAATCTCAAGGCGAGTGACTATATTGACTATAATATAGCAGGAATAGTTAAATACCTGGCAGGACTATGCCTTCCAGGTTTACGGGTGAAGCTGAACGGCATTATCAAAGGGGATGCGCTGGAGAAACTGGTTTACGAGTGGACAGATGGCAAAAGCCTTAAAGATGTTAAAATGCCGATATCTATCATTTCCGTTGATATAGATACCGGACAGGAGGTAGTATTCACCAACCAGGATTTAAAAATAGAAGAAGGCAATGTACGGATAGTAAAAGATGCTTTGCTGAGTGAGGCCGTTCGGGCCAGTATATCGATTCCCGCAACGTTTGTGCCGCTGGACTTTCAGGGCATGCAAATGGTTGATGGGGGCGTGCGTAATATTGTCCCGGTCAGTGCAGCCAAAGCGATGGGGGCGGAATATATACTGGCAGTGAATTTAGGGCAGGAAATCTACCAAACAAGTGTATCCGGGATAATACAGATAGTTTCACGAAGCCTGAACATTCTTACCTATGAAACCTCAGATACGGCTGAAGAGATTTTCGCAGATTTAATCCTGTTCCCCCGGGTTAGCGATGTCCATTTGGAAGATATGGATAAAGCCGAACAAATAATCAGGGCTGGACGGCGGGTTGCCAAGGAGCAAGCAGCAGAAATAAAAAACGGGTTGGAAGACTAAGCAAGTAACAGAAACAGTCTAGACTACATATAATACTTACAAAATACGAAGCGCCGCTAAGGGGGTTTTAGGCGGGGAGGAGGTTAAAATGGCAACCGACAAATTCGAGCATGCAACCTTCTACCTGACGA
>JAQUXM010000222.1 GCA_028692415.1 Syntrophomonadaceae bacterium
TTTCTTTGAGCCACTGATATATCCCAATAAATATATCAGCTTTTTCGCACTTAGTCTTGCTGTTCGGTTTTATCAAGAGCTTTGCGCATCTTCTGCTCTGCCTGACGCGCAAGAATTATGATATCATGCCAACAATGCTATGTCAAGTTCTCATTTAATATTTATTATTTTGACGTAACACAGGGATTGATGGCATTTTACTAGCTAGATATATTATTCCACTAACTGGGACAGGATATCCTTTGTATTATTAAAATCTACAAATGTATCGGGAACCTCACCGACAATAATGGTTTCTGCCAGAGGAATAGTAGTTGATACGGTTACTTCATCATCAAGAAACGGCACAGCTACTCTTATTTTGCTGTTAATCTGGAAGTATATTAAATGCCGGGTCTGATTTATTCCTGCCTGTTCGAACTTGTTCAATACCTTAACATTAACCTGGGCTGCTGATACGATTTTAACCTTCATCTTTGGTCCATACCCGGCCAATATTCTAAATCCCGATAGCTGCCCAAGCGGTATACTTATATTATTCTCCTCCAGCTTTTCCAAGTCTTTACTTACTTCAACGACAGTCTCTGCCATAATGGCGTTTAACATCAATGTATTAGGCTGAATTAATACGATTCTTCCATCATTGTCTTTATGGATATAAACGATATCTTTATATTCAATGCTCGGAACAACCTGCTTACTTACTATTTCGTTAATTGATGCCATTCCACTTACTTGAGCTTTTGATTTTGCGATCTCCAGAACGCTGGATTTTAGTTTATAATCCATTAATAAAAATGAACTTAGTATAGTAAACAATGCTAGCAGCAAAATTATCGGCAGCCAGTTTATTCTGGGTCCAAACACCAAACCACCTCCCCGTTTTAAAAATATATGAAAAGTAGTGGCATTTGGTGTCTAAAGTTTTATTGCGTATTCGATACAAAGAAGTTGTACAGCGGGTACTTTATCATATTTCAAAAGCCATAAACCATCTGCGAGAAACAACTTTTGGGAAATTAATTGGTTTCCCATTAAAATAAATGGTAAAAGTTCAGGCAAAAGAGAAAATTATATAAAAGGATTTAAGTTTTGGTAAATAGCTATTATTATTTTATAAGAAACAAACAAATAATTATTATATAAGGATGAAAAATATGAATGCACTTCGTAATGCTACACATCTTTCGCACATGCTGATAAGCCGGCAGGTTAAACAAGGTGATACGGTTATTGATGCGACTTGCGGCAATGGTAAGGATACCTTGTTCTTAGCCCGGTTGGTAGGTTGTTCAGGCAGGATAATGGCTTTTGATATACAACAGCAGGCATTGGAATCAACCAGAGCCTTGTTGAATGAAGAGGGGTGCGAGGAGCAACTCAGCTTAATCCATGACAATCACGCCAATATAAAATCATATATTCAAAGTGGGGTTTCAGCCGGTATGTTCAATTTGGGATATCTGCCGGGCGGTGATCATACTACCAAAACAAATCCCCGTGATACTGTTCTGGCTGTGAATTGTTTATTAGAAATATTGAATCCGGGGGGAGTTGTAACAGTGGTCAGCTACCCCGGTCATACCGGCGGACTGGAAGAATACGCGGCCTTAGAATCTTCTTTAATGAATCTACCCCAGAAGTGCTTTGAAGTGCTTACCGCCAACTTTATCAATCAGGCCAATCATCCGTCCCAGTTGCTATATATTACAAAGTTATCATAAGTTACGATACAAAGGAGTGTTTATATTAATGAATAATATCAGGGTTCGTTTTGCGCCCAGCCCTACCGGGACTTTACATATTGGCGGGGCCCGCACCGCACTCTTCAACTGGCTTTTTGCCCGGAGTACGGGGGGGAAATTTATTCTGCGCCTTGAAGATACCGATCTGCAAAGATCAACTGAAGATTCAGCCCGGGGTATAGTTGAAGGTTTGCAATGGCTTGGTCTGGAATGGGATGAAGGACCGGATATCGGAGGGCTTTGGGGTCCTTATCGGCAAAGTGAACGTCTGGCTATATATAATGAATACTTGCATAAGCTGCTGGCTGAAGAAAAAGCATATTATTGCTTTTGTTCCCCGGAGGAATTAAAGCTGGAGCGGGACAATGCTGCGCGGGCCAAGCGTGATTATAAATACAGCGGCAAATGCAAAACGCTGAGCCCCGATGAAAGAAATGATATGCTCAAATCCGGCCAACCGGCGGTAATCAGAATAAAAGCTCCTACTGAAGGAACAATGGTGGTTCAGGACCTTATTAGAGGAAATGTTGAATTCAGCAATTCATTGATGGATGATTTTATTATCGCTAAATCGGATGGCTGGCCCACTTACAATTTTGCGGTGGTAGTTGACGATTATACCATGAGAATTTCCCATGTTATCAGAGCGGAAGAACATTTATCCAATACCCCTAAACAGATGCTAATCTACCAGGCCCTGGATTTTTCACTGCCGATCTTCGCGCATGTATCCATGATATTGGCTCCTGATCGCAGCAAGTTATCCAAACGGCATGGGGCTACATCGGTACAGGAGTTTCGTGATTTGGGGTACTTGCCGGAAGCCTTGCTTAACTACCTGGCTTTGTTGGGATGGTCCAGCGGTGAAGATATCGATTTTTGGAAAGCCGATGAAATGATTAAGCATTTTGACCTTGCCGGCGTTTCCCGCTCCCCCGCCATATACGATACCGGCAAGTTAACCTGGATGAATGGGCACTATTTGTCAGAGGCCAGCAACGAAAGAGTTATGGCTCTGCTTGAAGATGAAGCCAAATCCAAAGGATGGTTAAGCGATAATAATCGCAGCTATTTCACCAACGTCCTTGGTTTGGTTCGCAGTCGCTGCAAAACTTTAACGGAATTTTTCGATGCCGCAAGCTACTTCTTTGAAGAAGTCTCATCCTATGATGAGAAAGGTGTGAAAAAATATTTCGTTAAAGAGAATTGCCCGGATATACTTAATAAAGTTATTAAAATAATTGCTGGCATAAAGGAGTTCCAGGCTGAACCTATAGAAAATGAGATCCGTCAGCAGGCCGAAGCGCTGAATATAAAGGCAGCGGATTTCATTCATCCCACCCGTCTGGCCTTGTCCGGCCGTACCTCGACCCCCGGACTTTTTGAGGTGATGGAAATAATGGGAAAGGAAATGTGCAT
>JAQUXM010000223.1 GCA_028692415.1 Syntrophomonadaceae bacterium
GTCAGGCGCATTATTTCCCGGCGGTGCAAAAGAAGCTTTTTCGGACGCAGCGGGTCATGGTTGAACTGGTTGCCTTTTTCATAGGGGCTGATATGGAAGTTATTCACCCATACCTCACCGCTCTTGACTATTGCGTAGGCATCCTGCAAATTTCCTTTCCCCATGCGCAGCGATTTGACTTCAGTTCCTACCAGGACCATGCCGGCTTCAAAGGTTTCCTTAATATGATATTCATGCCGGGCCCGGCGGTTGTCAACTACTGGTTTAATGCCGCCCTTTTTCTTGACCATGTTGCACCTCAAATAGCTTCTCTTTCTTGAAACAATAAACCCTCGCCTCGGCAATTTTACTGCTCCTGAGACCAGGGTTTTTCTTCATCGCTTGCAGCTTAATTATATCCCATGCCACTCCCAGCGTCAATCACGCTTCCGCATCAAGATGGGATAATCTAGTAAACATGCCTGCTTCTCCTCACTCCTTACCCCTCACATCTCACTCTTAAGTCAATTCAAAATCGATCATGGCTTCAATTACATTGACCTTGACCAGCAGGACCCGCACCTCATCACCGATGGCAAACTTCCTTCCGGTGTGCCTTCCCAGCAATGTGTAGCTGCGGTCGTTAAACTCGTAGTAATCGTCAGCTATACTGGATATGTGGACCAAACCCTCCACCGTATTCTCCAACTCGACAAAGAAGCCAAAGGGCTGCACCGAGGAAATGCGCGCGGTAAATTCTTCGCCCACAAATTGATGCATGTATTGAGCCTTTTTAATGTCGCGGTACTCGCGCTCGGCTTCTTCGGCTTTCATCTCCTGCATGGTGGCATGCTCTCCGAACAAAACCATCTTTTTTTCCAGGCTGGCCTTCTTCTTGGCACTCATGCTCCCTTCCAAAAAGCTGCTTAACACGCGATGCACGATCAGGTCCGGATAGCGGCGTATAGGACTGGTAAAATGGCAATAATAAGGGGATGCCAGCCCAAAATGACCCAATGGCTGGGGCATATAGCAGGCATGTTTCATGGAGCGTAAGAGCATCAGCGAAATCATCTGCTCCTCCGGTTTGCCTTTTATATCCGCCAGTATATTTTGAAACAGCCGGGGACTAACTTTTTTATCCTGAATTTTATGGCCAAAAACCGCCAGTACTTTATTCAGCTTGCCAATGGCTTCATCATCAGGTTTCTCATGAACCCGGTATAACAATGGTATTTCTTTTTTACATAGATGCTCGGCCACCACTTCATTGGCTTTGATCATAAAGTCTTCGATCAGCATATCGGCCGGGCCACGATCCGCCTTTTTAATCTCTACCGGGATACCGTCTTCATCGGTAATGATCTTGCTCTCTGGAAAATCAAAATCGAGCACGCCGCGGTCCATGCGGGCCTTCCGAATAATCCCGGCCAGTTCGTGCATTAATCTGAAGTCATCAATCAGATCTTTGTATTTTTCCATTAAATCTGAGCCGGCCTGGTCCCTAAGGATCTGATTAACCACGGCATAGGTCATCCGCTGGTCGATCTTGATGACTGACTTGCAAAGTTCATAATCCATGACCTTGCCCTGCTGATCTATGTCCATGATGCAGCTTAAGGTTAAACGGTCGATGTGGGGATTAAGACTGCATATGTCATTGGACAGTTCCACCGGCAGCATGGGAAGAACTTTATCAACCAGGTACACGCTGGTTCCGCGCTCGTAGGCTTCCCGGTCCAGCTTGCTGTCTTCCTTGACATAGTGGGAAACATCAGCAATATGCACCCCCAGTTGATACCCTTGTTCGGTTTTGCGAATGGATACGGCATCATCCAAATCCTTGGCATCTTCACCATCAATGGTCACCATTCGCCATTCCCGCAAATCCCGGCGCTTGTCCGACGCCTCATAATCAACCGGCTTGGCTATGCGCTTGGCTTCTTCAACAACGGCATCAGGAAAATCGGTCCGCAAGGCATGTTTCTTTACCAACACCTTGAAATCCACTCCGGATTCATTCCTGGCTCCCAAAACCTCAATTATTTTGCCTTCAGCAACCTTATCCTTTTCCGGCCAGGAACTTATACTGACCAGCACTTTATCCCCGTTGTTTACCTTTAGCTTGCGCGAACTCTTAACATAAATCGGATAGATCTGCCGGGAATCATCGGGGATAACCTGCAGCAGGCTCTTTCCCTTTTTAAAGGTTCCTACCAATTCCCGGTTGGCTCTGCTCAGGATACGGATTACCACACCCTCCGGGCGCTGGCCGTCATTGCCCCGGTCGTTAAAACGCACCATGACCCGGTCATTGTCCATGGCCCCGTTGAGCTTTTTGCCATATACAAAGACTTCTGACCGTTCTGCTTCTTCCGGCTTTAGAATCCCATAACCTCTTGAATTAAGGCGTATGACACCCTTGACCAGATTCATCATTTCGGGCAAGCCATATTTATTCTTGCGGGTTTTAATAATTTCCCCCTCTTTTTCAAGCCGCCCCAGGACTTTGCTGAACTTCAAATCATCATCGCCCTCCAGCACCGCAAAAACATCTTTCAGTTCGTTATAGCTTAAAGGGCGGTAGCTTTCCTGTCGCATACATTCGAGTATGCTGTCACGATTAAACATATATTCCTCCATCTTTTTTAAGTATCAATATTATTATTCCCGAAAAATCAGGCTAATATAGCTGTCAGCTTGTCAATAAAGTCTGTATAGCTCCCGGGACGCTTAACCTGCATATTTAGAGCTTTAGATCATCTGCTATCCGCTGCATGCTGACCAGCGCAATGGACATAAATTCATCCAGTTCCAGGCCCAGCTCGGCACAGGTCGCCATTTGCTCGCGGCTTGCGCCCCGTGCAAAAGCCTTTTCCTTAAAACGTTTTTTCAGCGATTTAAGCTGCACTTCGCTTAGTTGTTTATCAGGCCGGACCATCGCCGCAGCAGTAATAAAGCCGCTTAGCGGGTCGGCGGCATAAAGGGCTTTATCCAGAATCGACTTGCGTTCCAGACCGTGCATTTCGTTATGCACCTTTACCGCATAAACCACATCCGGCGAAAGGCCATTTTCTTCAAGAATGCTGGCTCCCAAAAGCGAGTGCCGCTGCGGATCTTCGGCAGTGACATCATAATCAATATCATGTAAAAGCCCGGCCAGACCGAATTTCTCCACATCCTC
>JAQUXM010000224.1 GCA_028692415.1 Syntrophomonadaceae bacterium
GAACCGGAGTATATGATCGTAACCGCGGCTTTGAAAAAACCATTTCACCGTCTATGGATATTCTGATTTCATCCAATCTGGAGCGCCTGCTTTATGAAATCACCGGGCATGATGCAGATCGGGTGGCAGGCTGGATGGAGGAACTCAAAACGGCCGGCCGTTATCAAGTGGATGCGGCTACTCTAACCCGGGTTCAGGAATTGTTCTGGTCGGAATTCTGCAGCGATGAGGAAACGATTAAAACGATTCGCGCTACCTGGGATGAGCGGAGCTATTTACTGGATACGCACACTGCAGTGGCAGTAAATGTTTACGCAAAATATCTGAATGAGCATAAAGACTCGGCTAAAACGATAATTGCTTCTACGGCCAGCCCTTTTAAATTCGGGAGCAGTGTGGCCCAAGCGGTGCTTGATCCGGAAATGCTCTCCGGCCAGGATGAATTTGCCTTGCTGAACAAGCTTTCTGCTGCCACCGGGCTGAAGATACCGGAGGGGATAAAAGGTTTGGATAAAATGCCGATCCTGCACCATACGCTAAGCAACCGCGAGCAAATGCTGGAAACAGTGGCCAGTTTTCTGGAGATATAAGTGCAGTAACCAAGGGGACGGTTCTCGTGGCTGGTAGTTACCAGCCACGAGAACCGTCCCCTTGGTTACTCAGCCTTTAATAAAAAGTGCCATTAGCTCATGTCCTTTGGCAACGAAAGACCCCTGGTTGGATGAGCTTTCATCGTACGATTCCAATCCATTGCCCACCGGGTTATTCTTGTCAAAAATCATAAACGGTACCGGTTCGGATGAATGGGTTTTTATAGCTATGGGTGTAGGATGATCAGGCAAAAGCATAACGCGCAGCTCGCTGAACTGCTCCATTTCAGCCAGGACCATTCCCAGCACATCGTGGTCGATTTGTTCAATGCTCCAGATTTTATGTTCCAGGCTGCCTTGATGTCCGGCTTCATCCGGGGATTCAATATGGAGATAGACAAAGTCCTGCCCGCGTTTCAGTTCATCCAAGGCGGCTCTTGCCTTGCCGGCAAAGTTGGTAACGATGCTGCCGGTAGCGCCGGATACCGCAACCGGAGTCAGTCCCGCACATATGCCCAGCCCTCTTACCAGGTCAACAGCTCCAACCACCGAGCCTTTCAAACCATAGCGGTCTTGAAAGCTGTCCATAGCGGGCTTGCTGCCTTCACCCCAGAACCATATTGAAGTGGCCGGATTATGATTGTTTTCTTGCCGTGAAAGGTTAATCGGATGCTGGGGGAGAATGCCTGAACTTTTAATCATCAACTCCCGGAGAACCGCAGCATCATTCCCCTCCGGCAGGTAATCTGCAATATTACGCCCGGAAATATCATGGGGAGGGGTTAATTCGATGTTTTTGCCTTTGCCGTTTTTCCAGACCAGGAGATGGCGGTAGCTGATGCCAGGATAAAATGTGAAGCTGTCGTCTCCAAGTTCAGCTTGCACCTGCTGCATCAACTGTGCTGATTCCTGGGTGCTTATCTCCCCGGCACTGTAATCCACCATGGTTTTTTGAGCGTATTCAGTATCGGGGGACAAGGTCACCAGGTTGCAGCGCAAAGCCAGGTCACTGGCTTGCAGTTCGACCCCCATACTTACCGCTTCCAGAGGCGAACGTCCCGTATAATATATAGCCGGGTCATAACCCATTACCGACAAATTGGCCACATCGCTTCCTGGCGGAAAGCCTGCGGGGATGGTGGCAACCCGGCCAATTATTGATTGCTTGGCCAGTCTGTCCATGTTTGGGGTGCAAGCATATTGCAGAGGGGTTTGCATATTCAGTTCCGGGATTGGGTAGTCAGCCATACCATCGGCAAGTATAAGCAGATATTTCAAGTTTTCAACTCCCCATAGTGTATTATTTTTTTTAGTATATCATTATAAATATGGATATCATATTCTAAGACGATATAATGAGGCTAAAAGATGTTCGCCGCTAAGCGGTCGGGTATCTATTAGCCAAACAGGCGGCGGGTTCTAACCCCCCGCCTCGTTGCAACGGTGTGAAGAAACTGCTCCGCAGCTTCTTCCGGTGTTTGAATGGGGGGAAGTTTATGAGACACGACATCTATGATCTGGCGATCCTCGGCTGTGGCCCGGCAGGTTTGTCGGCGGCTATTAATGCCACCATCCGGAACAAAAAAGTCATCGTAATTGGCGCGGAATTATGTAGTCCACCTTTGCACAAGGCCCAAAAGATTGATAATTATTTAGGATTTCCAGCCATCAAGGGTGAGGACCTGCTGGATCGGTTTATGCAGCATGCCCAAAGCATGGATATAGAGATAACCAGCAACAAAGCTGGAGCAATAAATGAGGATGCCGGCAAATTCAGCATACTGGTAGGGGATGAGATTATCCAAAGCCGGTCGATAGTAATAGCTACCGGCATACCCTATAAGCCGACGCTGCCACAGGAGGAAGAATTCCTGGGACGGGGGCTGGGCTATTGTGCCACCTGTGATGGACCCATATACCGGGGCAAGGATGTACTGCTCATCGGGCACAGTTCCGAAGCCGAACCGGAAGCCGACTTTATGGCGGAAATTTGTGCCAAGGTATACTATCTGCCTTTGTACAAAGATTATGGTGCTATTGATTCCAGGGTTGAGATAATAACCAGCAGGCCGGCCGAAATAATAGGCGAGGATTTTGTTGAGGGATTAAAACTTAGTGACGGAAAAACCATTAAGGTCGAAGGACTCTTTGTCCTGGGCGGGGAAACTGCTCCTGATCGGCTGATTCCGGGGCTGGAGATCGAAGATAAGCATATAAAGGTTAACCGCAGACAGGAAACTAACCTTGCCGGTGTTTATGCGGCAGGAGATTGTACGGGAACTCCATATCAGGTTGCCAAATCGGTAGGAGAAGGTCAGATTGCGGGTCTTAATGCCAGCAATTACGTATCCGGTAAAAAATAGAACCAGACAATGGGAAAATACCCGTTGTCTGGTGATTGAAAAAAGTAAATATGATTAGTCCTTTTTTTTCGGTTTGGGAATTAAACCGAACTCGTATAGCATATCATCGGCAGCAGCAGCCAGTCGATTAGCTAAACTGCTGCCGTTTTTTCCCTTGGCTAAAGCTAATGAATCTTTTTCTTCCCGGTTTCGGCTCATGGA
>JAQUXM010000225.1 GCA_028692415.1 Syntrophomonadaceae bacterium
ATTGCGAGCGAAGCGCGGCAATCATATTTTCTATATGCAGCTATAACAAACAACTTGGACGGTTTATAGATTGCTTCGCTATGCTCGCAATGACAGAATTGCAAAGCAATCGTTTCTTTACCGCATTAACCGGTCAACTGCGAAAGTTAAATTATTCAACTAGTAAAATTTTTCTCCAGCCATGCAATGGTGATTTCTTCTCGCTCCCGGGTTCGATTACTAAAGCGATGGTCAGCTCCTTCAATTAAAACCAACTCGGCATTCTTACAATGAGAACAAATAAATTCACCATTAGCTGGTTCTACTGTTTCGTCTGCCATACCCTGAATAATCAGCACTGGTCGTTCCCCCATTGACCTGATATAGGCCGCCATGTCATGACAGGCAAAATCCTTGATTAGGGCCGGACCAATCCAGAATATGCCGCCCTCATCACTGAAGCATAGCTCCTGCCCCTCCTCCAGTTCACTGTAGGCATCTCCTAATATAGTCGCAAAAGAACTCTGCAGTTGAGCCGGGGTTGACCATAAAATACATCCCTCCACCCGCGCATCATTACTGCTCGCTTTGATAACGGTACTGCCGCCGAAGCTTCTTCCCAAAAGAATCACCGGCAATTGGTGAATCGCACAAACATGATCAATAACCCGGGCCAGGTCATCCGCCTGCCCCGAAAGCGTAACTTCGCAAAATTCCCCATCACTTTCCCCACTGCCCAGAAAGTCAAAAGCATAGACAGCTAAACCCATGCGATTAAGTCGCTCGGCAAAATCGAATATCTTACCGCCATTTTCCTTGCTACCGCGAAACCCGTGGCAAATCACCACGATATACCTGCAAATTCCTGCAGGCAGGAATTCCAGGGCAGCAATACGTTGATGATCAGGTTTAATGATTTGTAAACTTTTCGATTCCATCTTCTGATTATCCCCTTATGCAATCTCCCATTTGGCAATTGAACTTTGCAGATAGTTCACAAAAAAACCACCTTGAAGGTTGAAGTACCCTCAAGGTGGTTTATCCCCTGAGGGTACCGGCACTCCCTGGAAAATAAGTGAGAATCAGGATTCTTCCCCTCACCTCTTATGGCTTACACCCTAATCACATGGGCTTCTTTTCTTTGCGATTATCATCAGACTCATGGCGTACTTTATTACTGCAAAAGTCACAGATAAAGGTCGGTGCTTTTTCCTGTTTGCTCAATTTCTGATAATCCTTATGATCTTCGTCCACATCATAAGATTTACCGCATAATAAACACTTGGCTGAAAGACTATTCATATATAAAACCTCCCTCGATTTTACTCCTGCTTCTATAGTAACAAAACTCTCATTAAATCAGAAGACAATACATTCTTTAACAAAATTTTGGAGTAGCTTTTTTTGTCGCTGAAACAGTTGCGGGGCCAGTCATTCAGATTTACATAGCGGGTTGAACCCAGATTTACCGGAATTGCCTTCCCCCGGGATTTGAATGCCATAATCGCTTTTCTCACCAATTCATCCATACCCTGGTTCACTATTTGGCTCCGAATTTCATTAAGGCTCTCTGGAACATTGGAGCAAATAAAACTTTGACAAAGAAAAGGCCGCGCGCTATATATTTTGCAAATACCTTCCTGGTTTAAAAAAATACAGTTATGCCCTTTTTTTCTTTTTAGGGTTATATCCACAACATTACCTTGAACCTGAACCCAGAGATATTTAAATGACTCGATGAAATCGATTTGCAGAGCCCGGCAGATATTTTCCACATCAATCGAGGTTACTGGCAGGGGTTCATGACAACATAGATTGCAGCCATAACAGTTGCTGCAATTAGGTGGCCATAGGCGTGGCAAAGCAGCCTTTTCAACAAACTCGTTCATCGCATCCAGAAATTCTTGTATACTTGCATTGCCGCTCTTGACTTGCAGGTCAAAGCCAGCCATCCCCTTGAGCATGGTTTTAGTGAACTGCACCTTGTGCACGATAGGTCCTCCTAAAATTTTGACCCATTCCACATATAATGTGAACGGGTCAAATAAATCCTAATATATTACCATTCAAGTTTGGAACTTATATGCTCCCCACGCCTAACTCCTTACACCTTACGCTATTTTAAAATACGCCATGGCCTTTTCCAATTCATTCACAACACTATTCAGTTTCTCCACCGAAGCATTGACTTCTTCAACAACTGCCATTTGCTCCTCAGCTACCTGGCTGATATCGCGGCTATGTGCAACATTGCTTTCCGCTGAATAACTGGTCTTTTCAATGGATTCCAGTGCCATCTCAGCACTAGCCGCCATTTGCTGGCTGGCCGCCGACATTTCCTGAATCTGTTCACTGACCAGACCGATGGCCTGGATAATGTGTTCGAAGGCTTCGCCCGCACTGGCTACCACCTCAGTTCCATGAGCAACTTCCGCAGTTCCTTCTTCCATCGCCTTAACTGCATGGTTGGCTTCATTCTGAACTTCTTTTATCAGACCGGCTATACGTTTAGCTGCTTCTCCTGACTCCTCAGCCAGTTTTCTTACTTCTTCAGCAACCACCGCAAAGCCTTTTCCCTGTTCCCCGGCCCGGGCTGCTTCGATAGCTGCATTTAATGCCAGGAGGTTGGTTTGATTGGCTATATTGGTGATCAAATCGACTATCTGGTTGATCTCCTGGGATTTTTCGCCCAGTCCCTGTATTATCTTGGCCGTAGAATTGACGGTATTGCTTATAATGCCAATCTGCTGGATCGCTTTTTCAACCTGTTTTTCTCCCTCTTGGGCTTTGGCATTGGCAGCCAGGGTAGAGGTAGAAACGGCCTGGGAGTTTTCTGCAACCTGTTGAATAACTATGGTCATCTCACCGACTACAGCCTTGGATTGATTGGTCAAGCCGGCCTGGTTCGATGCATTATCATTCATATCACTGGCCTTAACCGTCATATCCTGCATCAGACTGGCACTCATTTCCGAGTTTTGCAGCAGTACGTTGCTGGCTTCACCAACATTATTGGTCAGATCATGCGTCTTGCTAATCAATTCGGAAATTTTCTCTATCATAAGGTTAAATCCCTGCGCAAGCTGGGCAGGTTGATCTTTGGCGAAAACCGGAACCTTTTGGGTCAAGTCGCCTTCGGCAGTTTTTTCGACCGCTCTGCCTATTCTGCG
>JAQUXM010000226.1 GCA_028692415.1 Syntrophomonadaceae bacterium
CCTGGACTAAGGAATTCCCAAAGCTGCTGATAGGTATGGTCGCTCCTGCACCGGCAAATTTAATGAAAGGTTCGTATAGACCTAATCCTCCGGCCACTGCACCTAATACAACCAATAAGCTCATCGTATGAGCAGGTGTCAGTTTAAACACATCAAATAGAATCTGCCCAAAAACACAAATTGTGCCGCCAACCACAAATGCCCAAAAGAAATCCAAGATCTCACCACTCCTCCCCTCTTTGAATAGCTACGGCATGAGCAATACACGGGATGCTTTCACCTTGTTGATAGGATATGGGGGATAATAAGGCACCAGTTGCCACAACCAATATACGGTTAAATTCGCCTTTTTGTAACCTTTTGAGCAGATGTCCGTAAGTAACTACAGCTGAACAGCCGCAACCACTTGCACCGGACTGTATGTTTTGCTTTTCATAATCATAAATCATCATGCCGCAATCATAATATTGAGTTTCCTTGATAAGTACATTGTGTTTATTAAATAGCTCACAAGCCAATTTATATCCTACCTTGGCAAGATCACCGGTAACGATTAAATCATAATATCCCGGATCAATCTGCAAATCCCTGAAGTGGGCCTGAATCGTATCCACCGCTGCAGGAGCCATGGCTGCGCCCATATTGTAGGGGTCTTTTAACCCCATATCAATTACCCTGCCAATTGTGGCAGAAATGACTTTGGGACCTTTTCCCTCCTTGGCCAGCACCGCTGATCCGGAGCCAGTAACAGTAAACTGGGCAGTCGGGGGTTTTTGTGAGCCATATTCGGTGGGATAACGAAACTGTTTTTCTACACTTGCATTATGACTGCAGGCTGATGCTAGAGCATATTTGGCAGAACCGGAATCAATCAGTAAAGATGCCAAGGCCAAGCTCTTCATTGAACTTGAACAGGCTCCAAAGATCCCGATATAGGGAACCGCCAGAGTTCTGCTCGCAAAACTGCTGCTTATGATTTGATTCATTAAATCTCCGCCAATATAAAAGTTAATTTGTTCTTTCGTTAAACCTGAATTTTCTATGGCTAGCTTATTTGATTCTTCCAACAAAGTCTTTTCAGCTTTTTCCCAGCTTTCTTGCCCCAGCATTAAGTCACCATGGATAATATCAAAATCATCCCCCAAAGGCCCCTGGCCTTCAAAGGGACCAACTACTGCCGCCGTACCGATTATGGTTGGCTGATTCTCATAAATCCAGCTCTGATACCCTTGGAGCATCTTACATCAAGCCCCCTATACTTGGGTTAAATAACCAATGGAGAATTCCGATGATAAAGGCTGCCACTGTTCCAAAGACAATAACCGGGCCGGCGAGTTCAAACATTTTTCCGCCAACCCCTAAAACCATACCTTCACTCTTATGCTCAAGGGCTGAGGAACTCATCGTATTGGCAAACCCGGTTACGGGAACCGCCGTGCCTGCTCCGGCCCATTGAGCAATCTTGTCATAAACTCCAATGGTAGTTAATATGGTGGATAAAATAATCATCACTGCGACGGTAGGATTTCCCGCTGCTTTTTGATCAAACCCGCCCCACATAATAAATCCCTTCTGAACGCCTTGCCCTATCAAACAAATCGTCCCCCCGGCAACAAAGGCATGCCAACAGTTGACGAGAAGAGGCCTTTTGGGCTCTACTTTTTTGACCAGCTCATTATACTCTTGTTGCACAGGAGTTAATTTTTTCTTTTTGCTGCTTGACATAAATACTCTCCTTAACTAGTACTCTGTAACGCCTAAAACTTTCATTCCCGCCGGCCAAATTTCCACAGGGCTTCGTTGTCGTCAATCGAAATACGTCCAGTATTACTCATTCCTCCGCCTTCCCCTGCGAAAATTTTTCTCGGCGGATAACCTAAACTTTTAAACGTTACAGAGTACTAGACAATATTGGGCGAACCGAAGATATAACCGACTGAAGTTGATGTGAACATTCTTCATACATTTTTTTAGATTTTTTATCGTTGCTTCTTAAACCAAACATCTCAATATCTGCTTCGCATTTTTTCAGTGTTGCCAATAGCTGGGCTTTCTGCTGAGGCTGAGGAAGCTTCAATTTATCATCAAAGCAGTCTACATATAGCTGCCCGTAAGAATCTACTTGCCCTAAAAATACATTTTCTATTGAAACCCCGATTTTTCTAAGTTCCGTATGCAGCCAATTATGATTTAATCCTATAGTTGCAAGAGGCTCATCCATAATATTGCCATCAATGATAACTGTTTGCGGCTCTTGTTCAGGTGCTACTTTAATCCCCAAGTGTTTGGGGGTTAAAGCTTGATTTTCATTTTTTAACATTACATTCAGCTTTCCATTAGCCTCTAGCAACGCAAATTCTACATCAGAAACTTTAAACGCATTTTTCTCCCTGAGTTGCTCAAGAAGATCATCGGCGGTAAGATGAGTTTTAGTTAAGTTGTCTTCAAGGATCTTACCATCTTTAATGAGAACAACCGCTTTGCCTTCGATAATATCCCGGGCAATTTTGCTCTTTAGGGTTACCAATTCTAAAATTAAAACCACTGCTACCCACACAGACATGGCTAGAATTCCATAGTACCAGGTTGTTTCCAAATCCAGAGATACATAGGATGCAATGCTGCCAATGGTAATACCGGTTATATACTCAAAATAGGAGAGCTCACCAAGTTGTCTCTTACCTAATATTTTAGTTAAACCGAAAAGTACACTTACGACCAATAATGTTCGCCAAATTATTTCTAACCACTCTGGCACTTAAATCCCTCCGTACTAAACTTATACAATTTATTATTTTTGTTAAAAGATATAATTATTCTTCTAAAGAGCACCACATTATGCCATTATTTTTTATTCTCTAGAAACACATAATAGAAAGGATAAAACGGAGTGAGGTGATAATAGATGACTATTTCTTCCGATGTTAAAACTTGTTTAGCTTCCTTAAAAAGTGCTCAAGCCAGTTTGGAGCAATTTGCTCTAAGTACCCAAAATCAAGAAGCTAAAAGTTTATTTGAGAATGCCTCAAGTGTTACCGGGCAAGTTATTAAACAGGTAGAAAGCAGAGTTC
>JAQUXM010000227.1 GCA_028692415.1 Syntrophomonadaceae bacterium
GAACTCTGCTTTCTACCTGTTTAATAACTTGCCCGGTAACACTTGAGGCATTCTCAAATAAACTTTTAGCTTCTTGATTTTGGGTACTTAGAGCAAATTGCTCCAAACTGGCTTGAGCACTTTTTAATGAAGCTAAACAAGTTTTAACATCGGAAGAAATAGTCATCTATTATCACCTCACTCCGTTTTATCCTTTCTATTATGTGCTTCTAGAGAATAAAAAATAATGGCATAATGTGGTGCCCTTTAGAAGAATAATTATATCTTCTAACTAAAATAATAAATTGTATAAGTTTAGTACGGAGGGATTTAAGTGCCAGAGTGGTTAGAAATAATTTGGCGAACATTATTGGTCGTAAGTGTACTTTTCGGTTTAACTAAAATATTGGGTAAGAGACAACTTGGTGAACTCTCCTATTTTGAGTATATAACCGGTATTACCATTGGCAGCATTGCATCCTATGTATCTCTGGATTTGGAAACAACCTGGTACTATGGAATTCTAGCCATGTCTGTGTGGACAGCAGTGGTTTTAATCTTAGAATTGGTAACCTTAAAGAGTAAAATTGCCCGTGATATTATCGAAGGCAAAGCGGTTGTTCTCATTAAAGATGGTAAGATCCTTGAAGACAACCTGACCAAAACTCATCTTACCGCCGATGATCTTCTTGAACAACTCAGGGAAAAAAATGCGTTTAAAGTTTCTGATGTAGAATTTGCGTTGCTAGAGGCTAATGGAAAGCTGAATGTAATGTTAAAAAATGAAAATCAAGCTTTAACCCCCAAACACTTGGGGATTAAAGCAGCACCTGAACAAGAGCCGCAAACAGTCATCATTGATGGCAATATTATGGATGAACCTCTTGCAACTATAGGATTAAATCATAATTGGCTGCATACGGAGCTTAAAAAAATCGGGGTTTCAATAGAAAATGTATTTTTAGGGCAAGTAGATTCTTTCGGGCAGCTGTATGTAGACTGCTTTGATGATAAATTGAAGCTTCCCCAGCCTCAGCAAAAAGCCCAGCTATTGGCAACACTGAAAAAATGCGAAGCAGATATTGAGATGTTTGGTTTAAGAAGCAACGATAAAAAATCTAAGAAAATGTATGAAGAATGTTCACATCAACTTCAGTCGGTTATATCTTCGGTTCGCCCAATATTGTCTAGTACTCTGTAACGTTTAAAAGTTTAGGTTATCCGCCGAGAAAAATTTTCGCAGGGGAAGGCGGAGGAATGAGTAATACTGGACGTATTTCGATTGACGACAACGAAGCCCTGTGGAAATTTGGCCGGCGGGAATGAAAGTTTTAGGCGTTACAGAGTACTAGTTAAGGAGAGTATTTATGTCAAGCAGCAAAAAGAAAAAATTAACTCCTGTGCAACAAGAGTATAATGAGCTGGTCAAAAAAGTAGAGCCCAAAAGGCCTCTTCTCGTCAACTGTTGGCATGCCTTTGTTGCCGGGGGGACGATTTGTTTGATAGGGCAAGGCGTTCAGAAGGGATTTATTATGTGGGGCGGGTTTGATCAAAAAGCAGCGGGAAATCCTACCGTCGCAGTGATGATTATTTTATCCACCATATTAACTACCATTGGAGTTTATGACAAGATTGCTCAATGGGCCGGAGCAGGCACGGCGGTTCCCGTAACCGGGTTTGCCAATACGATGAGTTCCTCAGCCCTTGAGCATAAGAGTGAAGGTATGGTTTTAGGGGTTGGCGGAAAAATGTTTGAACTCGCCGGCCCGGTTATTGTCTTTGGAACAGTGGCAGCCTTTATCATAGGAATTCTCCATTGGTTATTTAACCCGAGTATAGGGGGCTTGATGTAAGATGCTCCAAGGGTATCAGAGCTGGATTTATGAGAATCAGCCAACCATAATTGGTACGGCGGCAGTAGTTGGTCCCTTTGAAGGCCAGGGGCCTTTGGGGGATGATTTTGATATTATCCATGGTGACTTAATGCTGGGGCAAGATAGTTGGGAAAAAGCTGAAAAGACCTTGTTGGAAGAATCAAATAAGCTAGCCATAGAAAATGCAGGTTTGACGAAAGAACAAATTAACTTCTATATTGGCGGAGATTTAATGAATCAAATCATAAGCAGCAGTTTTGCGGGCAGAACTCTGGCGGTTCCTTATATCGGTATCTTTGGAGCCTGTTCAAGTTCAATGAAGAGCTTGGCCTTGGCGTCTTTACTGATTGATTCCGGTTCTGCCAAATATGCTCTAGCATCAGCCTGCAGTCATAATGCAAGTGTGGAAAAACAGTTTCGTTATCCCACCGAATATGGCTCACAAAAACCCCCGACGGCCCAGTTTACTGTCACTGGCTCCGGATCAGCCGTGCTGGCTAACGAGGGACAAGGTCCCAAGGTCATTTCTGCCACAATTGGCAGGGTAATTGATATGGGGTTAAAAGACCCCTACAATATGGGAGCAGCCATGGCTCCTGCAGCGGTGGATACGATTCAGGCCCACTTCAGGGATTTGCAGATTGATCCGGGATATTATGATTTAATCGTTACCGGTGATCTTGCCAAGGTAGGATATAAATTGGCTTCTGAGCTATTTAATAAACACAATGTACCTATCAAGGAAACTCAATATTATGATTGCGGTATGATGATTTATGATTATGAAAAGCAAAATGTACAGTCCGGTGCAAGTGGTTGCGGCTGTTCAGCTGTAGTAACCTACGGACATCTGCTCAAAAGGTTACAAAAGGGCGAATTTAACCGTATATTGGTTGTGGCGACTGGTGCCTTGTTATCCCCCATATCCTATCAACAAGGTGAAAGCATCCCGTGTATTGCTCATGCCGTGGCTATTAAAAGAGGGGAGGAGTGAGATCTTGGACTTCTTTTGGGCTTTTGTGGTTGGCGGCACAATTTGTGTTTTTGGGCAGATTCTATTTGATGTGTTTAAGCTAACACCTGCTCACACGATGAGCTTATTGGTTGTATTAGGTGCAGTG
The DNA here is from genome assembly GCA_028692415.1 of Syntrophomonadaceae bacterium. GTDB lineage: Bacteria > Bacillota > Syntrophomonadia > Syntrophomonadales > Syntrophomonadaceae > JAQUBU01. The sequence goes on from JAQUXM010000227.1 coordinate 2,975, forward strand.
GCCGGAGGATTAGGTCTATACGAACCTTTCATTAAATTTGCCGGTGCAGGAGCGACCATACCTATCAGCAGCTTTGGGAATTCCTTAGTCCAGG
>JAQUXM010000228.1 GCA_028692415.1 Syntrophomonadaceae bacterium
TTAGTTCAGCCAAAAGTTTTAAATCATTGGGACAGGCAAAACCCAGGGAACTTCCAAAGGCTGCAAAATCTCCTTTAAGATCGGCTTCTGCCAGAGCTGATAAACAATCGGAAAAAACATTGCCATGGGGCGTTAAGAACACCAGAGTATCCGGGTTGCTTTGAACTACTTGTTCAGCCATCTTTTGCATACCCGTAACCGTCGCCTCAACATCTCCCAGCCTTTCCCCGCCTATCGCCGGCACAATTAAGGGAGGATGAGGCGCAAGTAACGCATAGCTGATCATAATCTCACTTCCTTAATTAGAATCAAACTTCTGATCTCTTTTGAGCATCGGAAGGAACTGCGGAGCAGTTACTTCCGCACCGCTGCAACGAGGCGAGGGATTAGAACCCGCCACCTGTTTTGTTAATAGGAACCCGACCGTTTAAAAAGGGGGGACATCCTTCCGCCTCGTTATACATATTATGGTTTAAATAAAGTATATCACAATCAATTAGTGAGCTAGTTTCCCATGCAAAAGTCGTAGCGCGTAGTCAGTTTCCTACTTGCTTAATTCCTTAACTCTTGCCCATGCTTCTTTTTCTGGAATCTCCTTGCTTTGGGATTTAATTATACCTGAGAATATAGCATAGGCTACTCGGTCCTGATAGGCGCTGTCGGTCAACAAGCGGGCTTCCGCAGGATTGGAAATAAAGCCCACTTCCGCTATTACGGCCGGCATTTCGGTCTTGTCAATTATATAGTAATTACCCGTTTTAGCCTTGCGTTTAGTATTTCCCAAAACCCGGGTCAATTCATCCTGTATCGCTTCCGCCAAGATCTTGCTGGCTTCGCTTTTGCCGTTATAAAAAGTCTGCGCTCCTGACCATCGTGGGCTTACATCCGCATTGGCGTGAATGCTGATGTAGATATCAGCACCGGATTTATTGGCAGCTTGCACCCGCGCCGCCAAATCAGCCCGCTTACGTTCCCTTACACTACCTTTAAAGGGTTTTGGAGCCAGGTCTTCATCATTTTCCCGCAGCAGGACTACCACTGCACCCCCTCCGCTGAGATAGGCCTGCAACTTTTTACTTATTTGCAGCGTTATATTCTTTTCCAGAAGATTTCCCCGCCAAGCCCCCGGGTCAAAACCACCGTGTCCAGGGTCTACCACTATCAGCTTGCTGGCTATCCCATAGGATAATACTGGCTCTTCGTCAGTTCCAGAAAGAGAAATCAGTCCACACAAAGCACAAAACAGGAATAGGGCTAAGGCCTTGCTCTTTTTCTTTTCGGAATAAAGTTCAGGTGCCTTAATATACAATGCAGTCTTTCCCCCTTGAAAATCAATTGCTATTTCTTTTATATGCATGTACTTAGAAATATATATAAGAACTTAATTGAAGGAGACAATTTACAACTTTTTAACTCTTAAGCATCACTCTTTTAAAGGAATTTCGTCCTAGGACGTCGAATTGATTAGTAGTACTATTTTTATTTAGAAAGGATGATCCTCCGTGTTTAAGAAAATGAATCTGCAAACCCGCATGATGGTGAGTATTTTGGGCGCAGTCTTGCTGGTATTCTGCTCCGTGATGGCTATTGTTATCAACCAATCCCGAAGCACAGCCATGTCCAACGCATACCAGCTCAGCGAAGCTGAGGCTCGTGATAAAGCCAGTATGATTGATGCCGAACTGGAAAATGCCCTGAGTGTTACCCGCACTCTGGCCAAGAATTTCGAAGGCTTCGATAACTATCCGATCTCCGCCCGCCGCTCAACCTTCAGCATGATGCTGGAAAATACCTTGAAGAGTAATTCAAATTTTCTTTGTGTATGGACGGTATGGGAACCCAATGCTCTAGATGGCCAGGATGCTGATTTTATAAATACCAGGGATTCAGATCAGACCGGCCGTTTTATGCCCAGCTTTTACTGGAGTGATGGACAAGTTATGGCAGAGGTTGCGTCTATTGATGAAAGCTCACCAGATGCCAGTTACTATACCATCCCCAAGAAAACCCAGCAGGAAACCTTTATGGAGCCTTACCATTATTCTTATGTTGAGGGTGGACAGGAATACTGGGAAACCACTGTAAGTGTCCCTATCATGAAGGATGGTAGATTTCTGGGGGTAGTAGGAATAGATCTTAATTTGAACCGAATCCAGAAACTTACTGCCGGAGTTAAAGCATATGATACTGGCTATGGCATGGTGGTTTCCAATGATGGTATCTATGTAGCCCATCCGCGCACCGAAGCTGTGGGTCAGAATGTTATTGAAGTTTCAAAAGAAAACGGGCCTATGCACAATGCCATCAAAGCCGGGCAGGTGTTTTCCCAGACCGACTACTCCCTGCAACTGGAAACTGATGTCTACCGGGTTTATGTCCCCATAAAAATTGGCGAAACAACTGCCCCCTGGTCATTTGGAATAGCTGTGCCGCTTAAGGAAATCCTGGCCGATACTTATAGAATGGTATATGTGTTTATTGGTATAGGCCTATTTTCATTTCTAATATTTTCTCTGGTAATTTTCCTAATCGCCCGCAGTATAACCCGGCCAATTAGTTTGGCAGCTTCCGGCATGGAGCAAATGGCTAATTATAATGTATCCTTTGGAGTACCTGAGAAGTATTTGAGTTATGGGGGAGAAATCGGTTTGCTGGCTATATCGATAGATAAAACCACCCGTAATATGCGCGAATTATTGTCACAAATTGCCATGGCTACTCAAGAAATGGCCGCTTCCAGCCAGCAACTAACCGCCACCGCCGAATCAGTATCTGCTAATATGCAGGAGGTTTCAGCTTCTACTGAGGAGATCTCCAGCGGACTGGAGAGTGTTTCAGCCTCAGTCGAAGAAGTTAACGCTTCCAGTGAAGAAATGAGTGCTTCCCTTTCTGAATTGGCTTCTGAAGCTGCCAATGGTTCCGATACCGCCCGCAATATTGAAAGCCGGGCTGAACTAGTGCAAAAAGATTCCCAGGAGGCTTCTGATCTCTTAGACAAACTCTATCGTGAACTCCATGAAAAGCTAAACCAATCCATTGCCGAGGCAGCTGTAGTGGAGCAGATATC
>JAQUXM010000229.1 GCA_028692415.1 Syntrophomonadaceae bacterium
CCTACGGTCAAAAACTCGGACTCTTCATAGATTACGGATTGTAGTGCCCATGGTTCACTTAATGAAGCATCAGTCCAGTTCCGCCCATCGCTCGAATTTAAAACCAGGCCAAGATCACCGACCGCCACAAAAAGCCCTTTCCCATAAACAACTGATTGTATGCGATTTACCAGGGATGGATTTTCCTGTTTGGTCCAAGTCAAGCCATCCGGAGATGTCAATATAGTTGCAAAATCGCCCACAGCTACAAACAGTCCATTGCCAAAGTTGACTGCAAACAGATCATTGGGGTTTGGGGTTGACTGAACTTGCCACTTTACACCATCCTCTGAAGTTAAAACAATTCCCTTTTGCCCGACTATTACAAAAATCCCTTCAGCATAAGTTATCCCAAATAGGCGGTTACTTAGCTGTAACTCCTGCAGGGTCCACTGGCGGCCATCTTGAGAACTGAGGATGGTACCTTGATTACCTACCACTACGAATTTATTAGCCGCATAATACACCCCTAACAGCATCTGATCAGTTCCAGAAGCTCTGGCGTCCCATCGAGCCCCATTAGATGAAGTTAAAATCGACCCTTCACCCCCAACTGCAACAAACAGCCTATTGCCATAAGCTATAGCCTTGAGATCGTAGTAATACCCCGAGTTTTTCAAAAACCAGGCACCTCCATCACTGGAGCTCAGAATTATTCCGCCCTTCCCCACCGCAATAAACATTCCGTCACCAAAACCCAAAGCCAGTGCATATTGTAGCTCGGCCCAGGGTCCCCCTTCCCAGTGGATGCCATCAGGAGAACGGATTACCACTCCGGGTTTAGTTATCCCGTGTCCTACTGCTACGAACATATCCTGGCCAAACACGACTGCCTCCAGGGTAGCCCCGGTGGGATCTTCCCGGTTGGTCCAATCCTGCCCATCAGGTGATGTTACGATAGTGCCATTATTTCCTACCGCTACAAATGTCCCCGCTCCGAAGGCCAGGTCCAATAGCTGGCTGGAGCTTGGTGAACCCTGGTCAACCCATTCCTGCCCATCGTTGGAGGTAAAAACAGTGTTGTTGCCAATTGCCACCCAGGTACCGTTTCCATAGGCTATCGCACTTAGCCAGTATGAACCGATAGAACTGCCGCTCCAATTCACAGCATCCGGGGAAGTCAAAACCGTCCCACCCTGTCCCACTGCTACGAATTGGCCCCCACCAAAGCCAATGGCGTCAATCCAGGCTGATGTTCCCGAGTTTTGAGCCTCCCAATTCTCACCATCCTCTGAAGTTATTACGGTTCCTTCCGAGCCCACGACTACAAAGGTATCCTGACCAAAGGATGCACCGGTCAGGTAACTAACGGTCTGGGTTGTTGGTATAAGCCATTGCTGTCCATCAGCGGAAACCATTATAGTCCCAAATTGGCCGGCCGCAACAAAAAGGCCGTTGCCATAAACCACCGCACGCAAGGTATTGCCCTGCGGAAGCGGATTTCGCCAACGCCATTCGTTTTTTGTTTCCATCTCTTTCACCACTTTCCATAGTCTTTAGCTATTTAAGCCTTGTAAAATAGATATGCGGATGCCGGTAAGTTATGTTTGCCCCACCAAGCTTGGATACTAATCTATTTTGAAAAATCGTCAAAACCAGCACAGAATTTTATTTAATCAATAAACTGCGTGGCATAAACAGCAACACAGAGTTGGTGAATTCTGGCTTAAATACGACTCCCCAAATACATACAGCCAGGTAAATATAGTAAATGAAGATTCATGGAGGAGAAAGATTCGCGGATGAGGAAGTAGTATAAAATAACATAGTAATAAACGCAATATTGAGGATTCTTTACCATGGAAAAAATACGATCCACCTGCCTAAATAATAAAAAACGCTTGAAATACGGCTTGCTTATCCTCTTAATTTTGGCCGGGGTTGCTTTTTGTACTATCAGTGTTTATGTAGCTTTATCCGGCAAGCAATACATATACAGTGTGGATAAGCTTCCTGAAGTTGATGCCGTTCTGGTTCTGGGGGCTTATGTCTTTCCTGACGGGACCTTGTCCAATATGCTCAATGACCGGCTGCTTACCGGATATGAACTATATGCGTTGGGCAAGGCTCACAAGATCCTGGTCAGCGGGGATCACGGCCAGCGCAATTACGATGAAGTAAACGCCATGAAAACCTTCATGCTGAAGGGCGGAGTGCCGGGCCAGGATGTGTTTATGGATCATGCCGGGTTCAGCACCTATGAGAGTATCTACCGGGCCCGGGATATTTTTAAGGTTAAAAAGCTGGTCATCGTTACCCAGGATTACCACCTGCGGCGGGCAGTGTTCATAGCCCGGGAATTAGGTTTGGAAGCCTATGGAGCAGCCGCCGACCGGCATGATTACGGGCCGGTTATGTATCAATACCGATTGCGGGAAATGCTGGCACGAAACAAGGATTTCTTTTTAGCTGTAATTATTAAACCACAGCCTACATTTTTGGGTGAGGTTATCCCGGTGTCCGGTGACGGGAGAACTACCGACGATAAATACTGATATGCAAGCATCGCCCTTGATCCAATTCACCTGCGAAATTTGACTTAGGTTTCATCATGTTCTGCCATAAAATCATGCAGTAAGCCAACTCCCACCCGGATTTCATCATTGTCCAGATGCCCGTAGCCCAGGATTATCTTGGCCAGGTGAATGCAATTGCTGATGCTGTGATAATCCACCGTAGTTATACGAATCCCCATTTCTCTGGCCTGAAGCGCAAAATCCTGCTCCAATCAATGGCCGGAAAACTCCAGCACCAGGTGCACCCCGGCTGTACCCCCCAGCTGCGCCAGTACTCTTCGAAGCTTTCTGCTATGGCGGACAGCAATACACGACCCCTCTCTCCATAAAGTTTCCTCATCTTGCTTAGATACCGGTCAAGCATGGGCCAGTGTTGCTTGTTCAAAGGGCGGATTCTGCACATCCGCATGGGTACGCAAGAAACACCATTACTGCTGCATCTGTCGCGGTAATATAAGATAACCGATGCACAAGGCGGGAAAGAGAATCTTGCTGAAAATTCCTACA
>JAQUXM010000064.1:0-8740 GCA_028692415.1 Syntrophomonadaceae bacterium
TCTCTTCCCACTAATATGGTGCTATAACCCTTTATTACCGCCTGAACAGCAAAAGCTCGGGCTATGTCGTACATCAGCGAATCAGTTAAATATTCATCAACTATACCTCGAATATCATATTGCCTGAATATGTTTTTGATAATAATCTCCTCCTTTAAGGTAAGGGGACACCCCCCTCTTTATATAATTTCGCACCATGAAACATCTTTATCTCACACATTGCTTTTTATCATAAAATAGCTTGTTGCACGGGCAATGTCCCCATTTTAAGGTAAGGGGACACACCCCTCTTACCATAACTGCACACCATGGATTATCTTAATCTCATATATAGATTTTGTCATAAAACAGCCTATGGCCCGGGCAATGTCCCCAATTATGGGTAAGGGGACACACCCCTTATTCCTGATATCCTGCGCTTTTACGTATTGAGGTAAAATACACCTTCATGCTTATAAGACTCTGCTCGCACGGGCAATGTCCCCTATAGTAGGTCATAGCGCTTTTGTTCATTTAAAAAGTCAGTGAGATTTTTAAGTTCCTGCGCTTTATTACGGTCGGCTATGAATATTATGTCATCAGTCTCGACCAGTAATAGATTATCAATGCCAAATAGCACTACGCTTTTTTGAACCTGTTTTATGATGCAGTTATGGCTGTCGAGTACCATAATGTCCTCGCCATTACAGATGTTTGAATTGTCATCCTGCTCATGTATCTCAGTCAGAGCATTCCAACTTCCCAGATCACACCATCCAAAGTTGCCTGGAACAACTGCCATTCGTTTTGACTTTTCAGCTATTCCATAATCCAGGCTAATACTAGGTAATTCTGGATAAGAACTTATATAGGAATCAAATCCGAGTAATATTTTTTCATATATATGTGGTAAATGATTTTGGAATTCTTCTATTAAAATGCCTGCTTTGCCAATATAAATGCCCGCATTCCACATATGCTGACCCGTACTGATATATGAATTAGCAGTCGCCAAATCAGGCTTTTCACAAAAAGAATTCACTTCGAATACTCCCGGAATAGTACCCACTTCCCAACGGGTTTTTTCAATGTATCCATAACCGGTTTCGGGGCGGCAAGGGGATATACCTATGGTCGCCAAATGGTTGTTTTCCGCAGCCCTGGTAGCGCGCTGGATAGTCTCCACAAAAGCTGGAATATCCAATACATGGTGATCTGCGGGGAATATTCCCAGCACTTGATCGCTATCTGCATAATATTTAGAGAGAACCAAACCAACTGCCGGAGCCGTGTTTCTGCCCTCGGGCTCACTTAGAACCTCTATCTGCCTGGCATCAGGACGCTGTGTGATGCGATCTGCAATTTTATTCAGTAGGGCATCACTGGTTATGATAATTATATGCTTGTATCCTGAGGCTATTAGTCGGTCAAGGGTGTGATCCAGCATGGATTTTGCGCCCACGAAGCTGCACAATTGTTTGGGATGCTTTTCCCGGCTCTCCGGCCAGAGCCGCAAACCTTTACCACCTGCTAACACTACCGCGATCATGATTTTAGACCTCCATAGTTTCTTAACAACTTAATTCTATGCTTTAAGTTGTCGCTAAATTACACATCGTTCCATAGAGAAAGGAATGATTTTCTTAACTAGTATCACCATCTATAGGAGGTTTTATTAGTTTAATGATGCTTTGCGTAGGAGAAATTAATTGTATCTGGCTATTTGGGGAAGATAAAGCTAGTTAGTTAATTGCAAGGAGAAGTCAAGAAATGTATATTGAAAAAATGTCGCTGCGCGATATAGCTGGAATATTAATCGGTTGTTTTATTCTAGCGATTGCCATTCAGGTAGTACTGGTTCCTGCTCATCTTTTAAGCGGGGGAGTTACAGGGATTGCTATAATACTGAAATACTTAACTACCTGGGACATTTGGTTATGGTATACCATTCTAAATGTACCAATATTTCTGGCCGGTTATAGATTTGTGAGCCGTCGCTTTGTAGTCTACAGCCTAATCGGTGCAACTGCCCTGTCCCTTTTTCTTGCTTTATTAAAACCTCTCTATCTGCGTATTGACGACCTGTTGCTGGCTGCAGTTTTTGGCGGTGTTTTGGCAGGGATAGGAACCGGTGTTATCTTCCGTTGTAAAGGATCTTCGGGAGGAACCGATATTATTGCGGTAATTGTGAAACGCTTCTGGGGCTATAATATTGGTCAGACGGTGTTTGCCAGTAATTTGCTGGTTCTGGCATTATCTCTGATTACGTCTACAATTGAGCTGGCACTTTTTTCAGCCATAGCTATCTTTGCTTCATCGCAGATGGTAGATATCGTTGAAACCGGATTTCAAAGTAGCAGGACCGCAATGATTATCTCCCAAAAGTCTCAAGATATTAGCAGCGCCATATTAAACAATCTTAATCGCGGCTGTACATATTTACCGGGGATCGGGGCCTATTCGGGGGTTGATGTAAGAATTATTATGACCACCGTTGGCAAGACCCAACTTCCGCGCTTAAAGGAGATAGTCTTTATGATAGATTCCCAGGCATTTATAATCATTAACGAAGCCATCGAAGTCTATGGACAAGGATTCAAAAAAAAGGAAGCCGATTTTTAAAGAAATATAGAAAAAATAAATAATTATGTAATATAAAAACATTAATCCCGCATATCCCCACCCTCAAATGCGCCATTGTTCAACATAATAGGACAAATTACATGCAAATACCATGAAATATATATCATAGTAAATTGAGGCTTTTAGTTGATTCAATTTTCAAAATATTTTCGCTATCATGAAAACAGGACCAAATAAATAAATGAAGGCAGGTGGCTGAAGTGTTGAACTTAATTAAGAAACTGGCCTGTGAAGAAGATGGACAGGGTATGGCCGAGTATGGATTAATACTCGCAGGTATTGCAGTGGTAGTTATGGTAGCCATAACTGCACTGGGTGGAAGATTAACCGGACTTTTCAATAGTATACTTCCTGCAGCGGGCGGAGGCGAAGGATAGGGAGTCTAAGAACAGGCCCTGCTTATAATGAGCAGGGCCTGTTTTTCAAAAGGTGGGAAGAAAAATGTTGCTCGATAGTTTTTTGCTGGGAATGCTTGGCTTGGCTGTAATATATGATGTGGACAGCCGGAGAATACCAAACTGGCTGGTCTTTAGCGGAATAGCATTTGCGTTGCTTTACCACCTTTACCTCGGAGGATGTCCCGGGCTATTATTTTCGATTAAGGGTCTCTTGCTTGGGATCATGCTACTCATGTTACCCTTTATCATGGGGGGGATGGGTGCCGGGGATGTAAAGCTTTTAGGTATGGTTGGTGCTTTTAAAGGCAGCATTTTTACTTTTAGTTCTTTCCTGGGCATGGCCTTGTGGGGCGGTATTATAGCCATCGTGCTTTTGCTAGTCAAGCGGCGCTTGAAAGAAACTTTATGGCGGCTGGGACTCGGTTTGTTTATGGTTCGCTTGGCCGGTGCATCAATGAGTGACTATGTCCAGAAAGGTGCTACGAGTGTTTATTATCCCTATGGAATAGCTATAGGTTTAGGCGTATTGACCAGCTATGGCAGAGGGTGGTGGTGAGAGTTGTTATGGGCTAAAAGAGTATTTGGCAATGAGCATGGCCAGGCTTTGGTGGAGATGGCATTGGTTCTCCCGTTACTGCTCTTGCTATTTTTAGGTATTTTTGAGTTTGGACGAATATTGGGGTCGTATATGCTGATAAGCAATCTGTCCCGGGAAGGAGCCCGTTACGGGGTGGTAGGGCATGATGACAATCAAATACAGGCCTTAATATTGTCGAGAAGGGCATGGCTGGATGAGAATCAACTGTTGATAATTGTTTCTCCGCCTTATTTGGAAAGGGACAAGGGTGAGCCCTTAAATGTGGGAGTGAATTACTCCGTAGACTTAATGACACCGTTTTATGCTCAGTTTTTACCCGATCCGCTCCCCTTATCAACGCAGTGTACAATGAGGGTGGAATGATTAGATACTTGGAGTGATAGAACTGATGAGCTTAAGCAACTTTCGTTCAAATGAAGAAGGGTCGGTTTCTACTCTGGTAGCGCTGCTTATGGTGGTCCTGGTTGGAACTTTAGCCCTGGTGACTGATGCCGGGCTTTTGTATATTAATCAGGGGAAAATGCATAATGCCCTCGATAGTGCTGTTTTAGCAGGAGTTCGCGAGCTTCCGGCCAACCCTCAGGAAGCATTGCAAGTTGCCGGCAATTATGGGAGCCTGAATGGCTTGTCAACGGAAGAAGCCAGTTTTCAACTGGACAGCGACCAGCACTCAATAAGCGGATATGCCGAGCGACAGGTTGAGCTTGGTTTTGCCCGGGCATTGGGTTTTACCAGCAAAATAGTTGCGGTCAGTGCCAAAGCTAGAATCGCCCCAATATCTTCAACCGGAGGGGTTGTTCCCTTTGGGGTAATAGAGGGTAATTTTACCTTTGGACAGGAGATTACTCTAAAGGAAGGGGCCGGAGACCAGGAATACAATGGCTGGTTTGGGGCCTTGAGCTTGGGCGGGAGCGGGGCTCATATCTATAGGGATAATATAAAATACGGTTATCCGGAAGAGATCTCGATTGGAGACATTATTGATATTGAAGCGGGTAACATGTCCGGGCCGACCCGAGCAGGGGTAGAATACCGCTTAAATCAATGTGAGCATATACCCCAATGCAGCATAAACTCATATGTGGAGGGGTGTCCCCGTATTCTTATAGTTCCTATTGTTAATATTGAAGAGCTGAATGAAAGTGGACACCCGTTTACTGTGAAGGTTAAGGGTTTTGGAGCCTTCCTGGTTGAGGAGTATACCGGTAACGGGAATGATAATCAGGTGCGCGGAGCATTTATCCAATATGTAATCCCTGGTAAACCAAGCAGCGACGCAGGGGATTTTGGTCTATATGGAGTTCAGCTTATTGAGTAAGGAGGAAGTTTTTTGTTAAAGGGGAGCAGAAAATACTGGTTTATTGCTTTGCTCTTTGGTTTGGCGGCCGGGCTGGCTTTCTATCGATACTTGCAGGACGTTAAAGAACTTTATCGTCCTGACAACCTTATTCAGGTAGTCAGGGCCCGGGAAGCCATCTCCAAGGATAGTGTTATCAATGAAGAACAGGTCGAAATTGCCACCCTGCCCGCAAAATATGTTCATCCTGATGCGCTGGTTAAGGAAAATGCGGTTATCGGTAAAATTGCTACCAGTAATATTTCTCCTGGGGAGGAGATTTTGAAAGGAAGACTGCTTTCGGCTCAGGATTCGGAGCATCGTTTGGCTTATACTATTCCCGTCTCCAAGCGGGCAGTCTCCATACCCATAGATAATATAAATGGCGTCTCCGGGTTTATTGAAGTTGGCGACCGGGTAGATATCATCGGCACTATAGATATTCCCTTGCCGACAACGCAAGGGCATGAAACGATGAGAACTTATAGTATTTTGACGCTGCAGGATATTGAGGTGCTGGCAGTTGGCGAAAATCCAGATTTGGCGGTAAACCAGAAAAACCCGGTTGGAGCCAAGACGATTACCCTGTCAGTTTCTTTACAGGAAGCACAGCCGCTGGTGCTGGCATCAGAACGTGGCAAGCTGAGACTATTGCTGCGGCATCCGGTTGATAAATCCCGAGCAGTCCTGACGCCTTTCCAGCTCCAGGATTTCCTGGCTCAATCACCTGTATCAGGCAATCCCTAAAAAATGAGAGGCTGGAATATACCAGCGGACGCTGGCGAAGCCTCGAAGTACCCTACGGGCGCACTGATGTTCCCTGCGGTCACGATAAATGTAGCACCCTACGGGCACACTGATGTTCCCTGCGGTCACGATTAATGTAGCACCCTACGGGCACACTGATGTTCCCTACGGTCACAATTAATGTAGCACTGAAAAGTATATTTATGCAGTACAACGAGCACAAATCAAACTAGAAGATCTACTCTTCGGGGGGACAGCGATGAAAAACATAAAGGTATTACTGGCTGACGATAATGAGCGCATGCGGGAAAGCATCAGAAGACTGCTGGAGCTGGACAAATCAATAGATATAGTGGCTGAAGCTGCTACCGGCAAGGAAGTACTGCAACAAATTGAAGTTATGGAACCTGAGGTTGTGGTAATGGATATAAATATGCCTGAAATGAACGGGCTTGAAGCGACTAATTATATTAGCCAGCATTATCCCCAGGTAATGGTTATAATTATTTCCGTAAACGACGAGATCCAGAATTTTAAAAAGGCTATGATGGCCGGAGCCAAAGAATACCTGGTGAAACCTCTGTCACCCGACGACTTGAACAACACCATTAGAAAAGTAGCTGAGCTTGGCCAAAAAGGCCCTCGGGTTCAGAAAGCCGTAGCAGAGGCGGAGGAATATAACCGAAATATTAAAGAAAACAAGGTGATAACTGTTTTTGGACCTAAAGGCGGGGTAGGCAGAAGCACGATTATTACCAACCTTGCCACAGCAATGGCCCGCAGCAATAAAGGCCGGGTCGGTCTGGTTGATCTGGATGTTCAGTTTGGCGATGTAAGCGTAATGATGAATATCAATCCTCGCAAGACAATAAGTGAATTGATGCAGGAAGGAGATTTCCCGGGTCAGGAACTGCTGGAAGAATATATGTATGAAAGAAACGGGGTGCATATCCTGGCTGCTCCCAATAAGCCGGAGCTGGCAGAGCTGGTTACGCCTGCCGGGGTCGAAAAAATAATGCGAGCCTGCCGGGAGGTATATGATTTTACGCTGGTGGATACACCGGCCTTTATAGATGAAAATGTACTTTCTGCGCTGGAAGGGTCTGACCTGGTTTTACTGGTAGCTGCCTTGGACTTACCAAGCATAAAAAACGTTAAAAAAGGGCTGGAAATTCTGAGAACCTTAAAACTTTTGGAGCGGACCAGGCTTATTATAAACCGTTCTTCGAATGTAATCGGGATTGAAGCCCGGGATCTTGAAAGGGTTTTGGATATTAAGGTCAAAGCTGAAATACCCAGTGATGGCAAGCTGGTTATTTCCTCGCTAAACCAGGGAATACCTTTTGTAAAACTGAATCCCAAAGCTGCGATCACCAAGGCCATTATGAATGTTTTGGCACTAGTGGAGGAATAGGGCGTCACGGGTGGTAGTAATAGCGAGGAAACAGAAATAGAATCCCGTAAATTAAGGTGGGAGCTGAAGAAATATGTCCCTGTTGCAGAGATTACAAGCCAAAAATATCGAACAACATCCGGCTGTTTCCGCTAATCGAGAGCCGGGTCCGGGGCGTTATCAAGACCTGGTGTACAAGATACACCGCGAAATCGTTAAGGATTTGGGAGCGGATAATTTTGACCTTCAGCAGGTTGAAGGCAAACAACAGCGGGATAGCATAGAAGAGGAAATTAAAAACACCTGTGAATCAATAATGGAAAGAGAGATAGGGCATTTTTCACGTCAGGATAAGGAGGGAGTAATCCAGCAGGTTTTGGATGAGGTTTTTGGCTTTGGGCCCATTACGCCGCTGCTAAATGATGAAAGCATATCAGAAATAATGGTTAACGGTCCCCAGCAGGTATACGTGGAAAAGAAGGGAAAGCTGATAATCAGCCCGGTTGTTTTTCGAGATAACGAGCATCTTTATACAATTATTGAAAGAATAATTTCTCCTCTGGGACGCAGGCTGGATGAGAGCATGCCAATGGTTGATGCCCGCTTGCCGGATGGTTCCAGGGTAAATGCCATAATACCGCCATTAGCCTTAAATGGATGCGTTCTTACCATACGCAAATTTTCATCCCAATTGCTGAAAGTGGAAGACTTAATCAGGAACAATACGCTGACGCCACAAATGGCCAAGTTTTTGGAAGCCTGTGTCAAAGGCCGGCTTAATATGATTGTATCGGGAGGAACCGGGGCAGGGAAAACCAGCACCTTAAACATCATATCCTCCTTTATACCATCAGACGACCGGATTATTACCATTGAAGACTCTGCGGAGTTGGACTTGAAGCAGGAACATATTGTATCACTGGAAACCAGGCCAGCCAATATAGACCGGCGAGGGGAAATCAGCATTCGGGATCTGGTCAGAAATTCGCTGCGCATGAGACCGGACCGTCTGGTGGTAGGTGAGGTGAGAGGCGGAGAGGCGCTCGATATGCTGCAGGCTATGAATACCGGGCATGATGGTTCTCTGACCACGGGTCATTCCAATGCTCCGAGGGATATGATTTCCCGTTTGGAGACCATGGTACTTATGGCAGGAATAGATTTTCCCGTCAAAGCTATTCGAGAACAAATCACTTCGGCATTGGATATAATTGTACATCAAGCCCGGCTTCAGGATGGTTCGCGTAAAATCACACATATTACGGAAGTTCTGGGTATGGAGGGAGACATAATCAGCCTGCAGGATATATTCGTTTTTGAGCAAAAGGGTATTGATGAGCGGGGGAAGGTAATTGGTCGTCACCGCGCAACCGGAATTAAACCGCGTTGTATGGAGAAACTGCTAGCCCAAGGTATCGTGTTGCCTTTGGACTTCTTTAATCTTCAGTAGTTTAAATGATATTTACTATACTTGTGCTACTATGGCAAACTCTCTACCCTGCGGGCACTACGGTGTGTTCTCCGAACACGATTGAGGTTGTACCCTGCGGGCACTACGGTGTGTTCTCCGAACACGATTGAGGTTGTACCCTGCGGGCACTACGGTGTGTTCTCCGAACACGATTGAGGTTGTACCCTGCGGGCAC
>JAQUXM010000064.1:8840-11596 GCA_028692415.1 Syntrophomonadaceae bacterium
CTCCGAACACGATTGAGGTTGTACCCTGCGGGCACTACGGTGTGTTCTCCGAACACGATTGAGGTTGTACCCTGCGGGCACTACGGTGTGTTCTCCGAACACGATTGAGGTTGTACCCTGCGGGCACTACGGTGTGTTCTCCGAACACGATTGAGGTTGTACCCTGCGGGCACCACGGTGTGTTCTCCGAACACGATTAAGGTTGTACCCTGCGGGCACCACGGTGTGTTCTCCGAACATGATTAAGGTAGCATCCATTGGGTTGTTTTGAAGGAGTGAGAAGATGGAGCTGTCGATCTGCCTGGCGGTTTTTGGTTTGGTGTTTTTCGGGACTCTGGCTTTGTTGAAAACATTATTCCAATATGACCTTTATCAGAAGAGATTGGAAAGCCTGGGAGAAGGAAATAGCGCAGAAAGCCGTCCTCAAATTAAATGGAATACATCCGTGCGATTCCTGATCAAGAAGGTCTCCCGCCTGTTTGCGGCCCGTTCCTTTACCGGAAATCTGCAAGCTCAATTAATCGGGGCCGGCCTCCCCTTTAAAGCCGAAGAATTCATTACGTTATCCTTAGCTTTAATTATGCTGTTTCCGTTGTGCCTGTACTTTCTGACCGGCAACTTCTGGCTGGGGTTAATTGTAGGACTAGGTGGCATTTATATACCAAAAATGTATCTTAATTATCATAAGGAAAAACGGCTTCAGAATTTAAATATCCAATTGGGAGATGCGCTAGTGGTCATGGCCAATGCCTTAAGGGCAGGTTTTGGATTTCAACAGGCTATGGATACCGTTAGAAAGGAGCTGCCGGCACCAATATCCACGGAATTCAACTGGGCTTTACAGGAAATGAACCTGGGTTTCAGTCAAGAGGAAGCTTTGCTTAACTTGGGGAGCAGAGCGCAAAGTGAAGATCTGGATATGGTTATAAGTGGGGTAATAATACAAAGACAGGTAGGCGGCAATCTAGCAGAAATCTTGGATAACATCTCCGGGACGATCAGGGAGCGAAGCAGAATCAGGCGGGAGGTAAAGATACTGACCGCGCAGGGGAGATTATCAGGTCTAATTATAGGGCTCTTACCGGTAGTATTGATTGCGATAATGCTGGTGATTAACCCGGCCTATTTTAATGTTATGTTGAAAGATACGAGAGGCATCTTCCTTCTGAGTACGGCGGTGGTTTTTGAAATAATCGGATTTATTATTATACAAAAAATAATTGATATTGATTTTTAGGTCATTTGAATGCTTAGGGGTGAACAACTATTATGGATTATATTCTTGCCTGTTTAATCGGAATGGCACTGGCAGCTTTGGTTCTTGCTATACTCTATAGCAAGAATAGCAAGAGAATTGTGGCATTGGCCAGACTGGAGGAATATACGCAGGGAGTAGAAGCTAGTTACCTGCCGCCGGAATTAACGGCTCCCCTAAAAGAGAGATTGGGGATATGGCTGATGCAGTTCTTTACGCGTGTATCAGGAAAAATGCTGCCTGGCAATAAAAAAGAAGTATACAGCAGAAAGCTTCAAATGGCCGGTGATCCATGGGGTATTAACGCAGAGACCTTTTTATTCTTTAAATATTTGTTTTTGTTTATCATGTTGCTAATCGGAATATGGACCGCCAATGTCCTGTACTTTTCGGTTTTGTTTTGCTTGGGATATTTCATGCCCGATCTCTGTCTGAAAAGCAAAGAAAAGGGTCGACATGAAGAAATTCTAAAAAGTCTTCCTGATGTGCTTGATTTACTTAGTGTCAGTGTCGAAGCCGGTCTGGGTTTTGATGCTGCGCTCCAAAAGGTAATCGATAAGTCAGGAGGGCCGCTTAGCGATGAATTTGCCAAAACCCTTCAGGAGATAAACATAGGCAAACACCGTCGAGAAGCATTACGTGACATGGCAGAAAGAGTAGCGGTAGATGACCTGACTACATTTCTAGCTTCCATAATTCAGGCTGAACAGCTGGGAGTAAGTATAGCCAATGTATTAAGACTGCAATCAGGACAGCTAAGAGCCAACCGGAGAATGAGGGCGGAGGAAAAGGCTCAACAGGCTCCGGTAAAGATCCTGATTCCTTTGCTTCTATTTATTTTTCCCTGCATTCTACTGGTCCTTTTAGGACCAGCGGTTATTCAATTAATAGATACCTTTAATTAAACAAGAACATTAGCATAAGGCACGAAAATCGGCCCAAAACACCATATGTAGTATCGGCAATCAATAATAATACTAGATATAGCTAGCCATCAAAACGGAAACTAAAAAGGTATAGATCGTATAGCGAGGCGAAAGGAGGCCTCCTGCTTCTTTAAACGGTCGGGTTTCTATTAACGGTAAAAGGTTGTGGGTTCTAAGCCCCCGTCTCATTGCAGTGGTGCGGAAGGAACTGCTCCGCAGTTTCTTCTGATGTTTAAAAACGTATAAGGGAGGGGAGTTTATGCAGAAAGTCATGGTCATTAATCGCGATAATTCTAATATTATTATAGAACAGGGGGAGCTGGCGAATACCTTCTTAAACCGTCTTAAGGGATTATTAGGAAGAAAGACCATGAACCCGGGGGAAGGATTGTTAATATATCCTTGCGATATGATACACAGCATAGGCATGAGAATGGAAATCGATGTCCTATTTATTTCTAAAGAAAATCGCATCTTACATATTATTGAAAGGATGGTTCCTAACAAGATTAGCAAGCATATAAAGAATTCATGTTATGTTTTAGAGCTGCCTGCCGGTCAGACTGCCCGGACGG
>JAQUXM010000064.1:11696-14053 GCA_028692415.1 Syntrophomonadaceae bacterium
TATAAAAAAGAGTTATTTTATATATAACGCATTAAATGTTATATTTATATGGTTAAGACGGGGTTATTTAAAAAGGTTATCTTAAAGAAAGGTTATATCTAATGAAAAACATCTACATGGACAATGCAGCCACATCTTTTCCCAAGCCCGAGGCGGTTTATTTAGCAGTTGATAATTTTAACCGACAGTTGGGAGCCAATCCCGGGCGCGGCAGCAGCCAGCAAAGCCTGAAATCAGGTTCTATACTGGTGGAAGCTCGCGAAGCACTGGCCCGGCTGTTTAATATTGAAGACAGTTTTAGGATAGCATTCACGACTAATATTACAGAAGCTATAAATATGGGATTGAAAGGTATTATACGTCCGGGTGACCATGTAATAACCACCAGTATGGAGCATAATGCGGTAGCCAGGCCCTTATATAAAATGCAGCAGCAAGGTGTAGAATGGACTGCGGTTAAATGTTCATCCAATGGGGAACTGCAGCCCGAGGATATTGAAAAAGCGATTCAGGCAAACACCCGCTTAATCTGTATGTTGCATGCATCGAATCTAACTGGCCAGATTATGCCAATTGAGGCGGTAGGCAGATTGGCGCATGCGCACAAAATACTTTTTATGGTCGATAGTGCGCAAACAGCTGGAGTCCTTAATATTGACGCAGCGGATAATATAGATATCCTGACCTTTACCGGACACAAAAGCTTATTTGGACCGCAAGGAACTGGAGGTATATACCTCAAACCGGGTCTGGACATTGAAACGATTAAAGAAGGTGGTACCGGGTCCATGTCTGAACATCTGGAACACCCGTTGCTCATGCCCGACCACCTGGAAAGCGGGACTCCTAATACTCCGGGAATAGCCGGTCTCTTAGCCGGAGTTGATTTTATAATGAAAACTGGTATTGCCAACATACGCAAACATGAAGAAGAATTAACGGCAAGTTTAATCCAAGGGTTGTCCGAAATATCAGGGGTCAAGCTTTATGGATCATGTGATCCACATAAACAAATGGCCGCAGTTGCCTTTAATATAAAAGGCATGGACTGTGGAGACCTTAGTTTGATGCTGGATTGTGAGTTTGGTATAGCCAATCGTTCTGGATTGCATTGTGCACCGCTGGCCCACGAAACGATAGGAACCCTGGAATCTGGAACCTGTCGCTTAAGCCCTGGATATTTTAATACTGAACAGGATATCGTCGAGGTCATTCGTGCAGTTCATGAAATTGCTTGCCGGGTTTAACCTATATCCCAAAGGCTGATATACTAGCGCGGAAACCAGGGAAACCAAAAGCGTAACCAGTAAACAAAAGGGTTGTTTTCCTGATAATTTTTTATACTTTTTAACGAATTCAGCTCTTTACGCAATAATTCTATTTCTTCCTTTTGGATCGCTATATTTTGCAGAGCCAGGTTTAGCTTGCTATGAATATCTTCGTATTTATCAGACAACTCAGGGGCAGTAGTCTTGTTTATAGAAGAATTATTCGAAGTTTTCGTATCCAATAAAGATTTACCTGAGTCATGCTGGCTTTCTTCCTTAAAAGAAGGAGAACTCTCAAATGGATCATTACCCATTCGTTTTCTTGGACTCATTTATCACAAACTCCTTTCCGCAATTTCGGCAGCGAGACGACGGTAGTCCTTGGCACCTGAGCTATTAGGACGGTAAGAAAAAATATCCAGCCCGTAACTGGGGGCCTCGGCAAGCGATATATTTTCCCGGATAATCGTTTTAAATAATAAATCGCCAAAATGCTGCTGCAATTTTTCAATTACCTCTCGATTCAAAACCTTCCTATGATCGTAACGCGTGGCAATTATTCCGCCTAATTTCAAATCCGGGTTGGAATCCTTCCTTATATTATCCAAGGTATTCAGTAACATACTCATACCCTGGAGAGCCAAATACTCTGCTTGAACCGGGATAAATATCTCGCTGGCGGCCAGCAGTGCATTTTGAGTAAAAATACCGGCACTGGGGGGGCAATCGAGGAGAATATAGTCATAATGCGTAAACTTCTCTAATGATCGCTTTAACATATATCCGTAGTCAGGTTTTAGATATAGTTCGCTTTCTATGGAATAAAGCTGAGGGGTTGAGGGTATAATCTGTACCCCTCCTCGGTTTAACACAATTTCATCAGGCATGCTTTCATCCAACAGGAGTCGCCCCACCGTTTCAGCGATCTCAAGGGCATTAACGCCCAAGGAATAAGTAAGATTAGCCTGAGGGTCCAGGTCAACTAACAGAACCTGGTATCCGGATAGTGCCAGTGCCACCCCGATGTTTATGGTTGAGGTGGTTTTTCCTGTACCGCCCTTTTGATTGCTAAGGGCAATGATCCTCATT
>JAQUXM010000230.1 GCA_028692415.1 Syntrophomonadaceae bacterium
TAGCCTTGGGTGAAGAGTTTGGCTACCCGGTGGGGACCAATGTCAAGAATAAAATGTATGCATCTCTAAGGAAACTGGGCTTCGACAAGGTCTATGATACCGAGTTCACCGCCGACCTGACCATCTGTGAGGAAGGCACCGAACTCATTCACCGGGTCTATGGTGCCCTGGGAGTTCCCGGCTTTGAAAACAAGGGGCCCTTGCCCCAGTTTACCTCATGTTGTCCGGCCTGGGTCAAATATGCGGAAGACAACTATCCCAAAATATTGCCTCATATCTCTTCAGCCAAGTCACCTCAGCAGATGTGGGGAGCAGTTGCCAAGACCTACCTGGCGGAAAAGCTGGCTGTTAACCCGGCGGACATGGTTTCAGTATCTGTAATGCCCTGTACTGCTAAAAAATACGAGTGCGAGCGCCCCGAGTTTGTTTCCAGCGGCTTCCAGGATGTTGACCTGGTACTCACTACCCGTGAGCTGGCAGCTATGATTAAAGAAGCAGGCATCG
The DNA here is from genome assembly GCA_028692415.1 of Syntrophomonadaceae bacterium. GTDB lineage: Bacteria > Bacillota > Syntrophomonadia > Syntrophomonadales > Syntrophomonadaceae > JAQUBU01. The sequence continues at coordinate 505 of JAQUXM010000230.1, forward strand.
ACTTTAAAAACCTGGCAGATGAAGAAGCAGACCAGTTTGTTGGCCTTTCCACCGGTGCCGCCACCATATTCGGAGCGACCGGCGGAGTTATGGAAGCAGCTTTAAGAACCGCTTATGAAGTCTTGAGCGGACAGACCCTGGACAAGGTTGAATTCCAAGCAGTAAGAGGCCTGGACCCGGTCCGGGAGGCCACCGTTGAAGTACCGGTCAAGGCTCTGGGCAAGTCCCTGCCAGTCAGTGTTTGCATTGTCACCGGCACCAAATATGTGGCTGATGTAATCGAGGATGTTCTGGCCGGGCGCAGCAAATATCACTTTATTGAAGTAATGAACTGTCCGGGCGGCTGCATCAACGGCGGCGGCCAGCCTATCAGAAGAGATACTTACTAGGAGGGAGGATATTGTAATGAAATTCTTTACTGAAAGCGAAGGCATTACCCGCCGCCAGTTTTTTATCGGTGCGGGAATGCTCACAGTTACTGCTGTAATCAGCGGAGTCTTTGCCAAATTTGGTCTTGATGTTTTTGCCGCCAGTGACAATTATATTGAGCAAAGAGTAGCCGGCTTGTATACCCTGGATGAAAGCATGGCACTCAGAAAATCTCATGAAAATCCCGAAATCCTTCAGATATACAAGGATTTTCTATCCCCAGGTGAAATACAGTTTGTCAGCCCCAAAGCCCATCACCTGCTGCATACCAAATATGGCAGTGATATACCAGCATTTATCGAAGAACTAAAACATCCCCACGTTGAGGCCGAACATGAAGAAGCTCAGGTTGAACCCGCAGCTTAGGAAGGAGGAGAATTAATTGAGTAATCTTAATGGAAAAGTATTAAAACACGGGACTCAGACTCGTACCATGCACTGGGTTCATTTGCTGGCCTTCACTATTCTTGGTCTGACTGGCATCGCCTTCTACTGGGATATAAATCTGATCAGCAATATTTTTGGCGGACCCGCCAATGCCTCAGTGGTTCATCGCTGGGCCGGTGTAGTGTTTACCGTTGGCCCGGCCCTATATATACTGCTGAACTTTGATCGTTTCTCCAAGTTTATGAGCACTATTGCCACATTTAGCAAGGATGATTTTGGCTGGCTGGCTTGTATGGGAGGCTATCTGCCATTTATCAAGGCTGATCATGTACCACCTCAGGACAAATACAATGCCGGTCAGAAGATGCTGGGCTGGATGATTATATTCGGTTGTATCCTCATTATCCTGACCGGTTTTCCCATGTGGCTATGGCGCCATGAAGTTCCTGCCGTCTTTTTAAACTTATGCTATAATATCCACTTTTGGACCGCCATAATAATGATCCTGCTGGTAGGCGGTCATTTCTTCCTGGCGGCCATTCACCCCAAATCCCGGGTAGAATTCTCTTCCATGATGCTCGATGGCTATATTGATGCTGATATCAGTGCCCACCATAACGCCAAGTGGTTTGCTGAGTTGAAGGAAACCCCCTAGACGCCTGGCTTATAAACAATAAGCAGCCCATCCGCAAGGGTGGGCTGTTTATTTCTCCTGCACAAAATTGATTCCTGCCCACATATGATGTTCTTTTTCCTTGCAAAAGGCAGCTATTTTCATTACCATTAATTTAGAAATTTGAGCGTCGTAATTTTTCCAATAGAGGTCAGATGTAAAAGCCTTCATGACCATTTGGAATATTTTTTACATCAGGAGGTAGGAAAATGAATTTTGATGCTGCCGTAATTACGGAAAAGGGAGTAACTTTTGCCGTAATAATAGTAAGACCCGAAGTATTTAAACACGACTTCACCATTAATGAAGCCCGCCAGGCTTTCGCAAAGTATTTCCCCCCAGGTATGCCTATTGTCTTAATGGCGCAGGAACATGCAACGATACCTACTTATCAAGGACGCGCCGACCTGGTTAAGTTTTTAAAAACGGTTGATTATATGATTCTTCCCTGGAAACAATATACCGTTAAATAAATAACAAATAGCAAGTATTAGTAAAAGGATATAGTATGTTTATTACCCTTCATGAAAAAATTAAGTATTTGGAGGCTCCTAATCGAGCCAAATTTCCTTATTGCAACAGTTTATATATTGACGATGAGATAAGGGTCATTATTGACAACAGCTGCGGTGATAAGAACCTGGACTTTATCTTTCAAAATCCCCCCGAGGTGATTCTCAACTCGCATTTTCATGAGGATCATATCTTAAACAATCATCTTTTTCCTAATGCCCAAGTGTGGATGCATACGCTGGATGCACCAGCAGCACGTTCATTGGAAGATTTTCAGAAATATTATGGTTTTCATGAATTTGAAGGCCGACAGTTGGGCAGGAAATTCATAGATTATATTGATTTGCAGGCTTCACCGGTTCACCGAGAAATTAGCAATGGGCAGATTCTGGACTTCGGCAGAGTGCATTTGCAGGTTGTTCATACCCCGGGTCATACCCCGGGGCACTGTGCTTTTTATGAGGAAACAAGCGGCATTTTATTCAGCGGAGACATTGATCTTACCGGATTCGGCCCCTGGTATGGCCATC
>JAQUXM010000065.1 GCA_028692415.1 Syntrophomonadaceae bacterium
CAAATGGCTGGGATGGCTGGATTCGAACCAGCGAATGACGGAGTCAAAGTCCGTTGCCTTCCCGCTTGGCTACATCCCATCCTTGTTCAAATAGAGTTTTTGATAAATCCAAGCTAATTATGCAATTATTTAAGCATCGGAAGAAACTGCGGAGCAGTTTCTTCCGCACCGTTGCATCGAGGCAGGGGATTAGAACCCGCCGCTTATTTTGTTAAGGAACCCGACCGCTTAGCGGGGGAAATTTTTACGCCTCGTTATATTTGGCAAACAAAATTTATGCATGAGATACTGCTTAAACGGATAAAATAGTAAGCAGCATCATATTATGGTATGATAGCGGTATATTAATAAAGGAGGGGAAGGTAGCATGTATATGAATATGATGAGAAAAATGATGTACTTTGGCCTGGGAGCGATGAGCTTGACCAGGGAAAAGGCTGAAAAGGTCTTCTCCGAGATGGCCGAGAAGGGCGACATTAGCAGTGAAGAAGCAAAGCAGTTTGTGGATGAGGCGATTAAAAAAGGTGAAGAAGAAAGAATAGAGATGCGCAAGGTTATTAGTGAGGAGATCGACGAGGTGAAAAAGAATTTTTCTCTGGTTACGCGCTCCGAATTTGAAGCACTGGAACAGAGGATTAAAGACCTGGAGCAAAAGCTGCAGCAAGAGTAGAATAATCATCATCAACTGCCGGGGCTTGCCCCGGCAGTATTAATTTTAGGCCATGGAGGCGATTGAGATAGGGATTCGCAATCGGCTGGACCAGCTAAGCCACCTGCCCCGGTATAAAGAGATAGCCAACATTTTAATAAAACATGGCTTTGGTTCAGTTTTTGATCGTTTTGCCTGGCATAGGATAAAAAGTAATAAAGCCAATGAACTGCTGGGCGCTGAACTTGGTTCCAACCACATTGCCCGCAGGTTAAGAGAAGCTCTGGAAGAGTTGGGGCCGACTTTTGTGAAACTTGGGCAGATACTCAGTACCCGTCCAGATCTCCTCCCCCCGGAATATATAATTGAATTGGAAAAGCTTCAGAACGAAGTGCCGCCCTTTTCCTATGAGACTCTGCTTGAAATTCTCAAAAGGGAAGGTGTTGACCTTCAACGCGATTTTGCCTATTTTAACCCGGAACCGCTTGCCGCTGCTTCGATTGCCCAGGTTCATGAAGCGGTTTTAAAGAATGGGCAGAAAGTAGTTTTGAAGGTTAAACGCCCGGACATTGATAAATCCATGGAAAACGATCTGGAAATTCTGGTAGAACTCAGTTATCTGCTGGAAAGACGTAACAACTGGGCGAAAATGTACAGAATAAGTGAGATAATTATAGAATTGGGCCAGGCCTTGCGTAATGAATTGGATTTTCGTAAGGAAGCCCGCAATGCTGATATATTCTATAGAAACTTCCAGGGCGATGGAAATGTAATAATCCCCCGGGTAATATGGGAGTATTCTTCAGCCGGGATTTTGGTCTTGGAGTATGTGGAAGGGGTAAAAATCTCTGATTTTATAAGCCTTAAAAAGGGTAATTATGACACCCGCAAAATTGCCGGCCATTTAGTGGAGGCTCTTTTCAAACAGATATATGAGCATGGATTCCTGCATGCCGACCCGCATCCCGGTAATATCGCTATTGCTGCCGGCGAAAAAATTATATTTTATGATTTTGGTCAGGTGGGAGTCGTAGATCAAATAATTAAAGACAAAGGCATCAATCTTATGGTCAATATGATGCGATATGATACCAATGGAGTCAGTCGGTCCCTGCTGGATATAGGGATTGGCAGCCAATATGTCAACCAGGAGGAATTGCGGCGGGATGTATCACGCTTGCAGCAAAAATATTATGGTCTGCCCTTATCGGAAATCAATGTCGGTGAGGCTTTAAGGGAACTGATCGATCTATCCATGAAATACCAGATGCGCTTGCCGGCTGAACTTTCCCTTATGGTAAAAATGCTGATGACCGTGGAAAACCTGATAAGTCAACTTGATCCACAGCTCAGTATCGTAGATATAGCCGAGCCTTATGGGAAAAAGCTGATGATGAAGAGATTTCTGCCGGAAAACCTAAAAAAGGAGACCGGGGAATTTATATTGGATTATGTTCGTTTGCTCCGGGCTTTTCCCCGCGAAGTAGACAATATGCTTAGAATTATTGAAGCCGGCGAATTGAGAATTAAAATGGAGCATGGTAATTTGAAACCCCTGATAGCCCGTGCGGACATTATTTCCAACCGGATATCACTGGCCATAATCCTGGCTAGTATTATTGTCGGGACTTCACTGCTGGCCCGCCAAAGCAGCGATGGCTTCTTGTCCAGTATTCCGCTGGTGGACGTAGGGTTTGCTTTGGCCATGATATTAGGTTTATTCATGGTATATTCCATAATCAGAAGCGGCCATTACTAATAAAATAAAATATTTTATAACTTGACTGAAATGAAAGCTAGTGATAGCATGATTTAAAATGAAAATCACACAACGATGATCAGAAGAGTAATTGATGAATTGCTTACAGAGAGCTGGAGTTGGTGCAAACCGGCAGTAATTCTAAGATGAAAGCCAACTGAGAGTTCCGGTGTAATACCTTTTCGTACTAAGCCGGACGGATTTCCACCGTTAACGGGAATTGAGCTGGGCGTTGGCCAAATAGGGTGGTACCGCGGGAGACAGACTCTCGTCCCTTCAGGGATGAGCGTCTTTTTTTATTTTATGGACAGCCTGAGGCGTGGGCCTGGAATAAGAAAGGAGGAAATATATGGATCTGGAAAGAACAGTGTTGGCTCTGATTGAAAATGATGCTCGCTTGAGCACCAAGACCCTGGCCACTATGCTGGGAGTCGATGAGGCGGAAATCAAAGCCCTGATTGAGAAAATGGAAAAGGCCAAGGTTATTCTGGGGTATAACACAGTTATTAACTGGGAGAGAATGGGCGATGACGGGGTTACCGCAATGATTGATGTTAAAGTAGCGCCAGAGCGCGAAGTCGGCTTTAACAGTGTTGCGGAAAAAATATATCGTTTCCCGGAAGTGAAGTGTGTTTATTTAATGAGCGGCACCTATGACCTTTCAGTGGTAGTTACCGGGGAAAGTATGAAGGATATTGCCTGGTTTGTATCCCACAAACTTTCCACCCTTAATAATGTTCAGAGCACAGTTACTCATTTTATCCTGAAACGCTATAAACAGGACGGGTTCATTTTTGAAGAGCCGGAAGAAGATAAAAGGTTGGTGGTTAGCCCGTGAGCAGTATGAACAAGTATATTTCCAATGTTGTAAAAACCATACCACCCTCAGGTATAAGGAAGTTTTTTGACCTGGTCGCTCAGACCGAAGGGGTTATTTCCCTGGGAGTAGGGGAACCCGACTTTGTCACCCCCTGGCATATTCGCGAAGCTGCCTGTTATTCCCTGGAAAGAGGCTATACCATGTATACCTCGAATCAGGGTTTACTGGAATTGCGGGAGGAAATAGCAGCCTATGAAAAAAGAAGAATAGGGATTGAATACTCGCCGGAAAAAGAAGTGCTGATAACCGTAGGAGTCAGTGAAGCCGTAGACCTGGCTTTGCGGACCCTGCTGGAACCAGGTGACGAAGTACTGGTTCCCGAGCCCTGTTTTGTATCCTATGCGCCGGTAGGGGTTCTAACCTATGGGAAAGCAGTGCCGGTGCAAACTTATGACGAAGATCAGTACCGCTTGAAAGCAGATGTTTTGGCGAAATGTATTACTCCGCGCAGCAAGGTGCTTATTCTGGCCTATCCCAGTAATCCTACCGGTGGGATTATGGGCCAGGAAGATTTGGAAGCCTTGCTGGATATCATCATTAAAAATGATCTGATCGTAATATCCGATGAGATTTATTCTGAACTCACTTATTATGGCAAGCATGTATCCATTGCTTCGCTCCCCGGCATGCGGGATCGTACTATAATGATGAATGGGTTGTCCAAGGCGTTTGCCATGACCGGCTGGCGAATCGGCTATGCCTGTGGAAATCAGGACATTATTGCTGCGATGACCAAGATTCACCAGTATACTATCATGTGTGCACCGATTATGGGGCAAAAAGCGGCTTTGGAGGCTTTACGGCACGGTGAAACCGAGATGCGCCGCATGGTGGATAATTATAATTTCCGCCGCAAACTTATCCTGTCGGGGCTGCAGGATATAGGCATGGATTGTTTCGAACCGCGCGGGGCCTTCTACTGTTTCCCTTCGATAAGAGTATCGGGGATGAGCAGTGAAGACTTTTGTGCCGGGCTTTTAGAAGAAGAAAAGGTAGCAGTAGTTCCGGGAAATGCTTTTGGCGAAAACGGTGAAGGTTATATAAGGTGCTGTTATGCGGCCAGTGTAAATAACATCGAAGAAGCAGTTGCAAAGATGGGCAATTTTATTAAGCGACATAATAAAATACCAATCGCCAATATAGGGTGATAATAATCAGTATTAATGGCGAAATCTTCGGAATTACATGGGAATTATACGATAATTAACTGGAGGAAAAGAATGGACTTAAAGGGAAACCTCTTTTAATAAAATTATTGAAGGAGGTTTTTCTGTGACTGGTGACATTACGATGAATGAAGTTGAATTGTTGAATGCCTACCAAATACTGGGCCCGGCCAGCCAAAAGGGGTTAAAGGACTATATGCGTTTTTTGCTCTACAAGCAATATAAACGGGAAGTTTTGGTTGCGGTATTTAATAATAAATTGCTTCATAATCTTTTTCATAGCCTGTTGCACATTGTGGAGAAGGATGATTTTGACCTCCAGCAGGTAGAGAAGAGACTCAAACAGATTAAGGAACTATATTATGGACTATTTGCTCAGGTTCATAGCCGCTATAGCGAGGTGGTCTATGACTTGGACAGTAGTGAGGTAGTACGGGAGTTTGGCCGTAATGGATTTGACTGTATTGAAAAAGCCATACAAAGCGGAAACCATACCATGATTCGTTTTGAAATAATTGATATTTTTCAAGGATATAATAAATTGTCACAGAAAAAGGACGTAAAAAATATAGTTGCGGTATAATTGAAACAAAATATGCAAAGTGAGGAAACAGGAGATGAAGCTGAAGTTTTTAGGTGCTGCCAAAACGGTTACCGGATCATTTCATGTTATTGAAACGGAAAAACACCGGTTGGCGGTGGATTGCGGCCTTTTTCAAGGTCCCAAGGACATTCAAGAACGCAATTACCATGATTTCCCCATCGATCCGCAGACTATTGATTTTCTGCTGATTACTCATGCGCACATCGATCATATTGGTTTGGTTCCCAAGCTCTGCAAAAATGGTTTTAAAGGTTCCGTATACTGCAGCCATGCCACCGAGTCTCTGGCCAGCATTATGCTGCCTGATTCCGGACATATCCAGGAATCAGAGATCGAGAGAAAAAACCGCAAATTAAAAAGAGCCGGGCAGCCATTATTGGAACCAATTTATACGACTCAGGACGCCCTGGATTGCCTGCCGCGTTTTCGCTCTCTGAATATCGATGAAATAGTGGATTTGACCCCTGAAATAAGTGTGAGATTTCGGGATGCCGGACATATACTGGGATCTTGCATTATTGAAATATGGATTGAGGAAGAAGGTCAGAAACAGAAACTGGTCTTTTCTGGTGATCTGGGCAATGACAATCAACCGATTATCAAGGACCCCAGTATTATCGAAAATGCTGATTATGTAATCATGGAGTCTACATATGGGGATCGTTACCATAAAGCACCGGATAACAACCGCAGTGATGAACTGGCCAAAGTGATTGAAGAAACCATGCGTAAAGGCGGAAATCTAGTTATTCCGGCTTTCGCCGTGGAAAGAACCCAGGATTTGCTCTATGATCTGATTCATCTATTTAATACCGGCAAACTGAATCCGGATATTGATATTTATATTGACAGTCCGCTGGCCATTGCCGCTACCGAGATTTTTATGAAGCATACCGAATTATTTGATGATGAAACCCGCAGCTTTATTGATAGTTGTGCAGATCCCCTCAAGCTTATCAATCTGAAGTATTCTCGAACTCAAGAAGATTCCATGCAACTAAATACAGTTAAAAAGAATACTATTATAATATCTGCCAGCGGCATGTGTGAGGCGGGAAGAATCAAACATCACCTTAAACATAATTTGTGGCGTCCGGAATCAACCATACTCTTTGTTGGTTATCAGGCCGAGGGAACGCTGGGGAGACGTATTCTGGATGGGGTAAATTTAGTCTGCATTCATGGCGAAAAAGTGGCGGTAAAGGCTGATATCCGTCAAATCGAAGCCTATTCCGCTCATGCTGACCGTGGCGGTCTGCTCAAATGGGTTGATCACTTTGCAATTCCACCGAAGGGTATTTTCCTGGTTCATGGTGAAGAAAGATCCTTGCTGTCCCTGGCTGAGGCCATTAAAGAAAATTACCGGATTCCTGTATATATACCGGATTGGTTGGAAGAAGTTGAACTTAAACCGTCGCTGCATTTGACAAGTCAGGCTCCTGTTGGCGTTGACCGGTGGGGCCAAGACAAGATGGATAAGGCTATGCAGGCCGAGGAATTATTTTTGGAAGTATCCAAGAAGCTCCATAAGGTATTTAATGACGATTTTCAGAAGGGCGATTATGAGAAAATTATCACATATTTAACCCGGATTAATACCTTGAATTAAGAATAAAACCTGATAGCCGGGATTTACCCGGCTATTTTTTTTAAATCTTTTTAATTGCATAGAGTCAAGTTCTATTTTGTTCCTGAATATAGTACGCTATGGATTTTATGCCAATTATTTAAGCTTTTTAGGGTTCACACTCACTAATCCGAAGTTGTTTAATATTTCTGTGAGGTGTTATAATTTTTTTACTTCTCATATGGAGGTTGGTAAAATTATGCATCCAAAATCTGCTGGTTTAGAAATATTTCGCTGGGGTTATGTAAATTTCCCGGCGGTTTTATTTTATTATTCAAAGGAACTGGACTTGGAAATCGATGATTTGGGTATGCTGGGAGCTGTATTTTATAGCTTTGAAAGATCAAAACCCCTTTATCAATCAGGAATTAGGGTGGGGCAGCTTTTGCAAGACTGTCCTTGTCTTACCAAGACCAAAATGAGCCGCAAACTCAGCCGGCTCCAAAAATTAGAAATGATAAGCATTGAAGACAACGAAAAAAACTTTGTGGACAGATATGTTTTTCTGGAACCAATGATTGAAAAACTTGAAAATCTGATAATAAGAGATCATCCCCAGTTTTCAAATGTCAAAAAGGCCGAGCCGTCCGTCAAAAACGAAAACATGGTTATGGGTGCTTCCTTGATTGAAGAATACCGGCAAAAAATAGAGCAATTGGAGTTGGAACTGCAAGAAGAAAAGGGCAGTCGTATCAACCTCGATATATTAAACAATAAGAATGTAAACTTCAAAAAAGTTGCCGATTTCATCTCGAAAAAAACCGGCAATCTAATGAGTGTCAAAATGGCCGGAGAGCTGAACAAGTGGCTGGAAGATATGAACTTGACGCCGGAGATTTTATTGTGCATGTTGGAATTATGCTTCGAGCGCAGTATATACAATCCGCGCGATATTACCAGAATAGCCCGTGACATCAAAGAATATTCCATTAGCACCCTGGAAGGACTGGAGAGCTACTTTAAGAATTACGTGGATTTGGAAAAAAACAAAGCCCTGCGGGTTAACAAGTTTGATCCGGATATAGCGGAATTCGGCAATTTCACAGGTATAGATATGGCTGCCGATGCACGTAAAAGTGTTTATTATAAATGGCGCTACGATTGGGGTTTTTCACACCCAATGATTATGAAAGCCGGTGAGGTAATGTGCCAGCGCACCAAAAACGGGGGTCTGGAGTACATAGATAGCGTGCTTAATAATTGGATGAGCAAGGAGATTCGGCAGGTAAGTGAAGCGGATAATGAGATAGTCAGGTTTAAAAACAGGAATAAGAGTGACAAAATTGCGGCGACAGTTAACAAGAATGATAATCGTAAAACGCCGAGTGTGGAATATGAGATTTACGTGCCGCCTTCCAGCTTGGAAGAATTGAAAAGTAAGGTATAATATAAGCGGGGTAGAAACCCCGCTTTAACTTTGGGGATGGTGAGCAGATGAATCTAAAGCTTATGGAAAAGGTGCCGGAGGAGTATTTGTTTGACCTGGAAAGCGAACGCCGGGTTATATCCTCCATCCTGCATTCTGAAGAAGCATGTATTGAAACATACAGCAGCCTTTCGCGCAGCGATTTTTACTCCCCACGTCATGCCGGTATATTCGACCTGGCAGGCAGCCTTTTTGAAAGAGAGATCAGACCAACCTATGTTGAATTGCTTAAAGAGGGACATAGCCTGGGATTGTTCAACACCCCCCAGGATGTGGAAGAGCTCAAGTATATTGTGGAGCAATACATAGATGATGAAAATATTCGCTACTGGATAAAAAGAGTAAAAGATAAATCACGCCTGCGTAAATTTGAAGCATTTCTGAAAAAGAATTATTATTCACTGGCCCAGGGTCAGGAAAATGACGTAGAGCAGGTCCTCATGTCCGCCGAAGAGGAGTTGACCAATCTTACCGCTCTGGAAATTGACGACCGGGTTGATAGCCCCGCTGATCTGGCCAACCTGGGTTATGATGAGGTGGAACGCCGCTTTCTCCGGTTTAAGGAAATCAGGGAAAAGCATAAAGGGGTTCTGCCCCTGGATGGGCTTTCCACCGGGTTTGACAATCTTAACCATATAACCCTGGGATATAAAGCGGGTGATATGATCATTCTCGGGGCCCAGACCGGCCACGGCAAGACCTCCTTCGCTTTGCACACCGCCAAAGCGGTAGCGGTGGACAGCGGTAAGAATATCCTTTATCTCAATACCGAAATGAGCCGGGAGCAAATTGCCCTGCGCTGGGGCTCAATATTGTCAGGTATTGAGCATGACCGCTTGCGCCGCGGGGATATAAATGAAAGCGAGTTGTCCGTGATCCTTAATGGCTATTCGCGGCTTCGCAACAGCGGCTTCTTTTCCTATCCCTGCCCTAATTTGACCCCGGAGAAAACTATCTCCATTGCCCGCAAGTTCAAGGTGCAAAAGGATATTGACATGATGATTGTCGATTATGTAGGCAGAATGGATAAGATTGATCCCCGCTTGCAGGAATGGCAAATACTGGAGCAAATTGTCAAGACTCAAAAGATGCTGGCGCAAAATCTAAAAATAGTAGTCATGTGTCTGGTGCAGTTGAATCCCGATGGCAGTCTGCAGGGTGCTAAACGTATGAAGAATGAATGCGATCTGATGATCAAACTTACTCCCATACCCCGGGAAGAGCTGGAAGAAAGCGAGCAATTGAAACACTATGCCAATCCTAATTATTATATTCAAATCGAAAAAAATCGGGATGGCCAAAGCGGGGTGCGCATTCCCATCAATTTCGACCTGCAGCGGCAGACGATGAAGGATGCGGAAAGGGTTGGATCATAAATGGCCGATCTGGAAAGCTTCGATATAAAAAAGGTGTTTACCGAAACGGAGAGTTTGATTTGGGGTCTGTACGATAAAAAGCGTTTAAGCGAGGAGGAACGAGACTTTCTTTGGCAACTGCTGGTCCTGTTGAAGGAAAAGCAGAATCCCGGTGAGATATTTACAGTTTTGCTGGAATGGCTGGATAAAAACACTGGCTCGTCAGAGGATCAAATTATTAAGGCTACCTTGCTGGCCATGGATATGAAAAATCAGGAATCACTTATGTTTAATTTGGATCTGCTGCGGGAACTTCTGCAGAAAACTAGCTAGTGACATCCAAAGATAGGTTGGTTACAATATAATAGTAAATTTATTAATGTAGGGTTCTTTTGGATTCGGTGTTTCATATTACTGGCGGTTAATATGCCAGTTCGTGAATCAATGGGCTGGAGGAGGCCTTTTTTCATTTGATTACGGGAGGAAGTCTTAATGGACGACTTTGTAAATAGAAGAGCGCGGCAGGCCGTATTTTCCCTGCAGCCTTATATACCTGGCAAACCCATAGAAGAAGTGAAAAGGGAACTTGGCTTGAATGATATAATCAAGCTGGCTTCCAACGAAAACCCGCTGGGCCCTTCACCACTCGCCATGCAGGCTATGGAAAAGGCCGTCCGGGATATTCATCTCTATCCGGATGCCAATTCCTATTATCTGAAGGAAGGGCTGGCATCTTTTACCGGCCTGGATGCGGCCGGGATTGTTTTAGGCAATGGCTCCGATGAGGTTTTGATGATCCTGGGACTGACATTCTTAAATCCCGGTGATGAGGTTATTTATGCCGATCCCACCTTTGTGGAATATGAATTTACTGCCCTGGTGATGGGCGCAAATTGTGTAAAGGTTCCGCTTAAGGATTACCGGCATGATCTGCCGGGCATTTTGCAGGCGGTAACGGAAAAAACCAAGATGATTGTAATCTGCAATCCGAACAATCCCACCGGAACCATCGTAAGCGAACAAGAACTGGATGATTTCATGCAGGACGTTCCGGGAGATGTCCTGGTGGTTTTTGATGAGGCCTATAGCGAGTATGTGGAAAGCCCGGAATATTGCAGTGGCAGCAAATACCTGCAGCAAGGCCGCAATGTAATCATACTGCACACCTTTTCCAAGATATTCGGTCTGGCCGGATTGCGAATCGGCTATGGGCTGACCCGTCCGGAAATTGCAGCCGCCATGAGGATGGCTACCTACCCCTTCAATATGAATTCTGCCGCCCAGGCAGCTGGCCGGGCTGCTTTGGATGATCAGGAACATATAAGGCGCAGCCGGGAGCTGAACGCCGCCGGAAAAAGATACCTCTATGCAGAATTGGAGCGTATGGGTATTAATTACATTAAAACTGAATCTAACTTTATTCTGCTCGATACTGGCCGGGCCAGCCATGAGGTATTTCAAGAATTATTGCAGCTTGGGGTAATTGTACGTAATTGTGCCAGTTATGGCTACAAAACATGCATCCGGGTTACGGTGGGTACCAGCGAAGAGAATCAGAGATTTATCAGGGAACTGGGCAAGATTCTCGGGGTGGAATAGATGGTAATACTGCAGAAGCATTATTCGGAACCGGACAGCAAGGATGCAATAATTAATGGCATAAACCAGATTACTGGTGATATGGCAGATGAACCGCTTTTTCTCTGTATTGGTTCGGATCGTCATATACTGGACTGTTTCGGGCCGTTGACCGGCACTATGATAAAAGAGAAAGCCCCGGAAATGCTTGTTTTTGGAACCTTGGATAAGCCGATTAATGCAAAAAACCTGAGTCAGGAAATACTTGCGATTAAAAGGCAGTTTAGCAATCGGATCGCCATAGCTATTGATGCATCTGCAGGCGGCGATGAAGAACTGGGTATTGTTAAAATTCGCCAAGGTCCTTTGCTCCCCGGCAAGGCACTGGCCAAAGGACTGCCTGCAATAGGGGATTACTCCATAATAGGCATGATGGGAATAAGAGTGGACCGGAGAAATTTGAAAACTTTGCACCAGGGCAGTATAAGTCATGTTTATCAGATGGCCAGGCTGCTCAGTGATGCAATCGCAGCATGGCAAGCACAGTCAAATCTACCGAGGCCGCTGGCCTCGCCGTCAGACATTTAAAAATATATGCTTGGGGTTGAGGAGGAATAGAATGAAAAAACTGATGATCGGCAATGAAGCTATAGCCAGGGGGGCGTATGAGGCAGGAGTAACGGTGGCTACCGCTTACCCGGGCACACCCAGCACGGAGATTATAAGTAATCTTGCCAGTTATGACGATGTATATGCCGAGTGGTCACCCAATGAAAAAGTGGCGATGGAAGTGGGGGCTGGTGCATCGATTGGCGGAGCCCGTACCCTGGTTGCGATGAAACATGTAGGTGTCAATGTAGCAGCCGACCCATTATATACCTTTGCCTATACCGGAGTTAATGGGGGGCTGGTATTAATCTCCGCCGATGATCCCGGTATGCATTCATCCCAGAATGAACAGGATAACCGGGGTTATGGCCGCTTTGCCAAGCTGCTCGTTATCGAGCCTTCCGATAGCCAGGAAGCCAAAGATTTCACAGCTCTGGCCTTTGAACTCAGCGAAGAATACGATACCCCGGTAATGCTGCGGGTTACCACCAGGCTATCCCATTCCCAGACCATGGTGGAACTGGGCGAAAGAGCACAGATAGATCTAAAGGAATACAAGAAAAACGCCGCCAAGTTTGTAATGCTGCCCGGATACGCAAGGGCGCGCCACGTGGAAGTGGAAAAAAGGCTGCTAAAGCTCAAGGAGTATGCCGAAACCACACCTTTGAACCGCATTGAATGGGGTGAGCGCAGCCTGGGTATTATCTGCAGCGGCGTGGCTTACCAGTATGTCAAGGAAGTACTGCCTCAGGCATCGGTCTTGAAGCTGGGCATGGTTAACCCTTTACCCCAGCAGCTAATTGCTTCTTTTGCGGCCGGGGTGGACAGGCTGGTCGTTGTTGAAGAACTGGAACCGGTAATCGAAGAACAGGTAAAATCCTGGGGCATAAAAGTTGAAGGCAAAGAGATATTTACCCTGCTGGGAGAGTACAGCCCGGAAATGATCCAGGAAAGATTGGGTGATGGCAAAGTGCCACAGGCCTATGGCCTGGATCAGGAGATACCGCCCCGGCCTCCGCTATTATGCGCAGGATGCCCGCATCGCGGGGTATTCCATACCTTGAGCAAGATGAAGCTGCATGTCATGGGCGATATTGGCTGCTATACCCTGGGTGCGCTGAGCCCTCTGGATGGCATGGATTCCTGTATCTGCATGGGTGCCAGCATCGGTACGGCTATGGGCATGGAAAAGGGCCAGGGCGAGGTATTTGCCAGCAAGATAGTAGCGGTAATAGGTGATTCAACCTTTGTGCATTCCGGAATAACTCCATTGATCGATGTTGTTTACAACAAGGGAACCTCAACCGTATTGATCCTGGACAATGATACAACTGCCATGACCGGGCATCAGGATCACCCGGCTACCGGTAAAACCGTAAGCAGCACCCCTACACACAAGCTCGATATCGAAGGATTGGTTAAGGCCATTGGGATAAACAATGTAAGAGTAGTCGACCCCCTGCAGTTGGACCAGCTGGAGTCAGCCCTAAAAGAGGAACTGGAGCGCCGCGAACCTTCCGTTATTATTGCGAAAAGACCTTGCGTCCTGATCGATAAAAACCCGGTTAAAACCAAATATATTGTTGATAATGAATTATGCAAAGGCTGCAAGCTCTGCATAAAGATTGGCTGCACCGGTGTTTCCTTTATCGATGAGACCAAGAAAGCGGTTATGACCAGTAACTGTGTAGGCTGCGGTCTTTGTCCCCAGGTCTGCAAATTTGATGCGATTATTAAAGTGGAGGGATAGCAGATGCAAGAGCAAATAAAGAATATTCTTATCGTGGGAGTAGGCGGTCAGGGCACCCTGCTGACCAGCCGGATTATTGCTCAGGTTGCAGTACAGATGGGTTATGATGTGAAAGTCTCCGAGGTTCATGGTATGGCCCAGAGGGGTGGCAGCGTAGTATCCCAGGTAAGGTATGGCAGCAAGATATATTCACCCATTATCAAAAAAGGGGATGCCGATATCATTCTGGCTTTTGAAAAAATTGAAGCGGCCCGCTGGCTGGATTATTTAAAACCCGATGGTATGGTAATAATAAATAATGAAAGAGTTGACCCCCTGCCGGTAATGAGCGGTAAGGTCAAATATCCCGATAACATTCATGAAAAGGTAGCCGGTTTGATAAAGGATACCAGTATTGTAGATGCCAGCCAGATTGCCACCGAATGTGGAAATGTTCGGGCTGCTAATGTGGTACTGGTTGGCATGTTAAGCGAAGCCATAGGTTTACCGGAGGATGAGGTTAAAAAGGCGATTACGGTCATAGTACCGGCCAAAGCCTTGGAAGTTAACCTGAAAGCCTATCAAGCCGG
>JAQUXM010000231.1 GCA_028692415.1 Syntrophomonadaceae bacterium
AGAATGAAATTTATTTGTATAGTTTCAAGGTTTTCATGCAATGCTAAGAAAGCAATAAATTTTAAACCTGCTTCAAATTAGCATTTTTAATGAAGGGAGGTTATCGCATTATGATTGGAACTATAGTACGTTTTGTAGTGTCCGCTTTGGTCTTGATGCTGGTGGGATATCTGCTGCCGGGAATAACTGTAGCAGGATTTACCGGTGCTCTGATTGCTGCGGTGGTAATAGCCATTTTAGGCTATGTCGTTGAATCCATACTAGGAGACAAGGTATCACCGCGTTCCCGGGGATTGGTGGGGTTTGTTACTGCAGCAGTTGTTATTTATGTAGCGCAGTTTGTTATTCCCAGTTACCTGTCAGTATCATTGCTGGGCAGTTTACTGGCGGCATTTGCGATTGGATTGGTAGATGCTTTTGTACCTACTGAATTAAGATAGCCCGGCACACATATTAACACATAATTACAGGCCAGTTGATCTGGCCTGTTGTGCGTTAGAATGTAATTATGAAAGGAAAACAGTTTGCTAAACGTGCAAAAAAACAGTAAAATAGACAGGCAGGACAAAAAAATATCGGTAATGTTAACTATATACAAACCTACCGGGAGGTGGTGTTGCGATGTTTGGATTTATTGGAAATATTGGACCGTGGGAGTTAATATTGATACTGGCTGTAGCACTTATCGTGGTAGGGCCTGGAAAGCTTCCCGAAGTTGCCAAATCAATGGGTAAAGCTGCCCGTGAGTTTAAAAAAGCAACTTCTGGGGTTCAAAAAGAATTTCAAGAGGCTATTGATTTTGATGAAAAACCTGCATCCCCTTTGGCTAGATTTGAAAAAAAAGCGGAAGAAAATAAAGCCGATGATCCGAAAGGAATTCCTCTTGACGAACTTAATAAAATGAGTCTTAATAATAAAAATGATACTTTGATTCCAATTCAAGAAGAAAACAAAAATCCTTCATGAATTAGTAAACAGTATAGCTAACTTAATATTGATTATGCTCTTATCCAGAGAGGTGGAGGGACTGGCCCGATGAAACCCGGCAACCGCCATTAAGGTATGGTGCCAAATCCTGCAGGAGGAACCTGACAGATGAGAGGGGAATGCAAGCAAAACCCTCTTTTTAGAGGGCTTTTTTTTAAGCAGCGGAAGAAACTGCGGAGCAGTTTCTTCCGCACCGCTGCAACGAGGCGGAAGATTTGAACCGGCCTGCTTTGTTATTAGGAATCCGACCGCTTATAGAAGCAGGGGATATCTTTTTGCCTCGTTATGTAAACAAAAAATAATAAACGGGGAGTGTTGTTTATGGACCTGTCGCAAAGATTGAAAGAGAAAATATTAATACTGGATGGGGCCATGGGTACCATGCTTCAGGCCAATGGCATGAAAGCCGGAGAATGTCCGGAATTATTTGGAGCCAATAATCCTTCAGTTCTGAAAGATATACATTATCAATATTGTGAGGCCGGGTCCGATATTATCCAGACCAATACCTTTGGTGCCAATCGCTTTAAACTGGCTGAATATGGCCTGGCCGATCAGACTGCTGAGATCAACACCCTGGCGGTCCGGGCGGCTCGGGAGGGAGCCCGTGGAGATGCTATGGTGGCGGCCTCCATCGGACCAACAGGAAAACTGCTCAAGCCGATGGGTGAGGTTGATTTTGATGATTTGTATGAGGCATTTCGTGAACAAGTTGTAGCCTGTGAGAAGGCAGGAGCTGATTTATTGTCGATTGAAACCATGAGTGATATTGGAGAAATGCGGGTAGCTTTGATTGCCGCCCGGCATAATACTCGCTTGCCGGTACTGGCGCATATGACCTTTGAGAATGGCGGCCGCACCATGATGGGAACCGACCCGCTAAATGCCTTGATAATTATTGAAGCCTTGCAGCCTTTGGCGATAGGGGCAAATTGCTCGGGAGGAGCTCGTGAGTTATTGCCGGTTATTGAACAAATGGGGAGGTATACCAGCCTATATATTTCAGTAGAACCCAATGCTGGTATGCCTGCATTGATAAACGATCAAACGGTGTTTCCTGACAGCCCCGAAGAGATGGCGGAGTATGCTTTGCGCTTAAGGGATGCCGGGGCCAATATTATTGGCGGTTGTTGCGGGACTACACCCGCCCACATTCGAGCGATAGCCAGCGTTATCAAAGGCCTGGCCCCGGTCAAACGAGAATTGCGCCCCCTGCGGGCTTTAGCTTCCCGGGGACGGTATGTTGTACTGGGGAATGAATATCCCATGGCTTTTATTGGGGAGAGAATAAACCCTACCGCCCGGAAAAAGCTGGCTCAGGATATAAGAGAAGGCAAAATGCAGGTGGTGGTGGAAGAAGCCCGGCAACAGGTTGCGGCGAATGCCCCGGTGCTGGATGTTAATATGGGAGTGCCGGGCATAGATGAAGCTGCAGCCATGAAAGAAGCGGTGCTGGCTATTCAGGCGGCGGTTGATGTACCGATTTCACTTGATTCAACTAATGCAGCGGCGATTGAAGAAGGCCTGAAAAATTTTGTGGGACGCCCTATGATTAACTCGACTACCGGTGAAGATAAACAAATGGACATCGTGCTTCCGCTGGCCAGGAAATATGGAGCAGCCGTTTTGGGGCTTTGCCTGGATGAAAACGGTATTCCTGATCAGGCTGAAGGCCGGCTGCAGATTGCCCGGAAGATTCACAAAAAAGCCCGTGAATATGGCTTGCGGGATGAAGATATTTTTATCGATTGTCTGGTTAAAACCGCCAGTGCCGAACAATCCCAGGTTATGGAGACATTGAAAGCGCTTCGGACGGTCAAAGAGGAATTGAATTTGGGAACGGTGCTGGGGGTCAGCAATGTTTCACACGGCCTGCCCGCGCGCGAGATTCTCAACTCGAATTATCTGGCCATGGCCTGGGCCGCAGGCTTGGATCTGCCAATCATGAATCCATTTGAAGAACG
>JAQUXM010000232.1 GCA_028692415.1 Syntrophomonadaceae bacterium
ACAGCTTAGCGTTGCGGCCTGATCGAAGCCGCTGCCGGCAAACAAGGCCAGGGTGTCAGCTATCACCAGCTTTTTAAACAGACCAATAAAGAACAGGTACAGTCCACGGGAAAGATTGTCATAATCCACAGCAAACGTGGATTTTTCCTGTAACTGGGGAGCGATTTCCCGATAGCGGGTAATAGGTCCGCTCAAGAGCTTGGGAAAAAAGCTGATATTCAGCAGGTAGTCAAGCAGATCAAAATCAAGCAGATCCCGGCGGTAAATATCTACCAGGAAAGCAATCTGCACAAAGGTGAAAAAACTGATGCCCAGTGGCAGGATGATATCAGCAGCAGGAATTTGCAGCCCCAGTACGGTGTTTATATTGGCCAGCAGAAAATTATAATATTTGAGATAAAGCAAAAGCCCGCAATTGGCACCAACACCAGTGGCCAACAGTACTTTGCGACGCAATGCCGGGGATGGATGGGCAGTCAGTGACCTGGCCATATAGAGATTAAAAATTATTGAGGACAGCAAGACCAGCAGGTAATACGGGCTGGCCAGGGCATAAAAAAGCAAGGAAGCGGCCAGCAGCCAGATTTTTGCCCAGCAGTGCGGCGCATATTTAGCAATTAGATAATATGTAACAAGTGTTAAGGGCAGAAAAACCAGGACAAACAGAAACGAATTAAAACTCAAATGAGCCTACCTCCGGCGTAACAAGGGGACGGTTCTCTTGTTACATATAAATATTTATCCAATAAGTTATGTAACAAGAGAATCGTCCCCTTGTTACGCCTTGTTATGCCCAATAATCGATAATATACCTGACCGCGACATATAGGAAATATAAACCAAAGACTAATTTCAAAGTGGAATCTTTAAAATACCGGATACTGATCGCACCAAACTGGGCTCCTATAACGGTTCCCAATCCCATGGAAAGAGCGGCGGGCAGCAGTACGTAACTCTGCCACAATTTGATGCCGCCCCCTGCAATAGTTACCGGGATGACTGCGGTCAGAGTAGTTCCGACGGCCAGTTGGACCGGGAACCCGAAAAGATAAGTCAGCCCTGGTACCAGGATAAATCCTCCCCCCAGACCTAAAACACCGGTTAAGAAACCAACTGTAAGACCCAGGAATACTATATCCTTGCTCCGGTTGAAGTGAGGAGTGCCAGGAACATTGAGGCTTGGCTCACGATGGCACAATGCATCCCAAATCATATAAAGGCTGGGAACGATAAAAAAAAGACCGAGTATCAGGCTGAGCATTTTCATTTGTGTGGTTAATACAGTAAAGACACCAGAACCCAGGCTTATCCCGGTTACTCCGCCCAGAGCAATAAGCAGGCTGCTGCGGGTATGGACATTGCCTCGGACCAGATGAGCATAGCCACCAGAAATCGTAGTAAAAATTACGGCAAAAAGCGTCGTACCAACAGCCATGGTAGTGGAAAACCCCATCCCAAAGCTTAAAATAGGCAGCATAATTAAACCTCCCCCCAGGCCCAGTAATCCTCCGAAAAACCCGGCTCCCACCCCTAACAGCATCAGCATAGCAAGCAAAAACATGCTTACCGGCGGGCTGCTGCCGATAGCAGGCTGGGGAAGCTCTGCTCGCAGCGACCAGCACAAAGCAGCTACTATAAGTAGTAGAAGGATGATGACCATAACATACTTTTCGAGAAAATCTTTTTTGGACATTAGCTACCAACTTTCATTGCCTGGATATTAATAATGAACATATTAAAGCATGGAAGAAAGCACAGAGCAGTTTCTTTCCGACCGTTGCAACGAGGCGGGAGATAAGAACCCGCCGCCTGTTTTGTAAAACAAACCCGACCGCACAAAGAAGCGGGGGGACATCTTTTCGCCTCGTTATATTATATACATTTTTTCAGATATAGATAAAAACAAGTAATTAACTATAATTAGATAAGGATTCAAATTTTCGCTGGGGGGGTAGTTGGGTCTGGAGATTGCAATAATATTTGGAACATCCTTTCTGGTAGCCTTTTCAGGTGCGATGGTTCCTGGACCGCTCTTAACCTTTGCGATTTCCGAAGCTGTTCGCGGGGGATTTATAACGGCTCCCTTAATTATGCTGGGGCATGCTTTGCTGGAATTGCTGCTGGTAATTGGTTTGCTGGCAGGATTTTCGGTTTACCTGCAACAGCCGGCGGTGTTCAGCGGGATAGCTATATTTGGTGGTGCCTTTCTATTATATATGGGTTTTGCGATGGTCAGGGACGCCTGGAGGGGTCGATTTTCACTTGATTTCGGGGATGGACATGATGCTTTGGAGAAAAATATGGCAGTCGGGATGGATGATTCTCCAGCACCGGGAGCAACTGCTGCAGGGTTGAACGAATTTGGTCCTAAAGAGGTAAAAGCCCAAAGCAAACGTTTGAATCCGGTTGCGGGAGGATTCTTGATCAGCCTGGCCAACCCCTTCTGGTCACTTTGGTGGGTGAGTGTAGGCCTTGGTTATATCACCCTTTCCATGAAAAATGGCCTCCCTGGGGTAGCTTCGTTTTATACCGGGCATATCCTTGCAGATGTTACCTGGTATTTTATGATTGCTGCGGCTGTAGCTGGAGGGCGCAAGTTTTTGAGCGATGCCGTATACCGGGCAATACTAATTGCCTGTGGAATTTTTCTCATCGTTCTTGGAATGTATTTTGGGTACACAGGGTTAAGAATTAGATAGTTTACTGGAAAAAGCCAGAAGTCGCAGATCTATGAATGTGCAGATGGGGTGAAGCATGGAAGTACCCTACGGACACACAGATGCTCCCTTCGGCTCATCATAAGGTTGCTAAACGCAGCATATTGATGCATACAAACTAGAAGAACTAGTATATTCGAGGAGGGATGGCAGTGGCTAGATCGAAAAAAGCCTTTATATCCGGCATTGGGGAATTGAAACCGCAATTGCATAGCAATATCA
>JAQUXM010000233.1 GCA_028692415.1 Syntrophomonadaceae bacterium
TCTTAGTGGAGCAATCTCTTTTACTTCCCTATTATTATCTGGGATAAATCTTGATTTTATACTTGCCCATGTACATTGTTCCTCAACTGTCTGGCAACCTCAAAAAAATCCTCAGCCTCCTATTTCCCGTATTCCCTATCTGTAGTTTATTTTCCTTAAAATATCTCAAAATCCTTTAGACAAGTTTTGCTCGTATTCGACTATCCTATTCTTAAACCGCCGCTAATTAAATCATTAACAAATGGATTGCCTTTTCTTAAAGGATGTGGTTCTATTCGGGTGTCAACTTTTCTTCTAATCCTCATTAGTTTTAAAGTCTTCTCAATGACATCGCCGCCAAAATCCTCTGAAATTACAGCAATATCAATATCGCTACCCTGGTCAGGGCTCCCGTTAACATGGGAACCAAAAAGATATATCGATTCCACCGAATTGATTTCTTAACCATATCCGCATATTGTCTGGCAATGTGCTTGTCGTCACCCATTATCAGTCCTTTGCTATTTATGATGGAAAATAAGTGTTAATCGATTAAAGTACAACTATAATATTAATCAGTTGTTCTATTTTAATCGATTAATATTCTTAGTATTGTATATTTAACAACTTGCGTTAACAGAAATAAAAGAGGGCGTCTCGCAATACAACGCTAGTGATGTTTTATACTATTATAGTGTAAGAACGAAGTTCTACCAACAGGTCATATATCTGATTGCAGCCTTTGGTGACTGCGTATGGAGGCAGCTGATTATATATCCTTCAAGTCCATTTTAGCCGGAGGATATATCATTATTTTTTACCTGCCCATGTACGCTGCTATATAATTAGGCTACGAGGAAGGGATAAAATATGGACAAGGTCAAAATCGTGAGGGTGCCTTTGCGGGTGGCAAACAGCTATCTGCTGATAGGCAAAAAAGCTATCATCGTTGATACCGGCGACCCCGGTTACAGCAAGCACATCTTGCATGCCCTCCAAGCAAATGATATAAAAAAATCGGATGTAAGCATGATTTTTCTTACCCACGGGCATATAGATCATTTCGGCAGTGTTTATGAATTAAAAAGGCAATTGGATGTCCCGGTAGCAATACACAGAATCGATGAACCCTATTTGCTGGAGGGCATTCAGGCTCCCCTGTATCCGCAAAATGCTCTGGCCGGTTTTATCAAAGCCATAGGCAAGGATTTCAAGGTGAAAAAGAGATATGGATTAAAAGCGGAGATTATCTTTGATGATGAACTGGATTTGAATTGTTTCGGGATAGATGCCCGGGCAGTGTCAACCCCCGGTCACACTATGGGTTCAGCCTCCCTGCTATTGAAGCCCGGAGCAGCTATAGTGGGTGATCTGCTGGTGCATAAATACCTTCTGTTTGGCAAAGCCTGCAAACCTCCTTTTTGCCACGATAAGCTAAAATATTCGGAAAGCATTTATAAACTGCTGGACCTGGGAGTTACGATGTTTTACCCGGGACATGGCAAAGCAATTCACAAAAACGAGTTGTTGAAAACTATCGCTGCTGTTAGAGGTTAATTGCTTAGCCGGTGAGCAGAAGGGCTTTCCCATCAAGTTTTAGTTGCATAAGCGACAGATAAGCTTTTATTCGGCATGAACCTCCGGACTTTGTTCGATGAAAGCAGTCTTCTTCAGTCATTTTTCTTGATACTCGTAGTGTATTGCGCATGTTGCCTTCGGTAATCATCGTTATCTTTCATTTGGAGTTCGGACTCAATGGATTCCAGGCGTTTCTCCAGCTTTGCCCTCTTGGTATCGTCTCCGGTGGCCCGTCTCATTTCCTGCTCGATTTGCTGTTTTTCCTCTCTAATCTTCCGAATCTCCGCATCGACCTGGTCGGTACTTACGATCGTTACCATCTCGCCACCCTTGTCAGATGGAGAATTGTCCGACGCCTTTTCATCTTCATCGTCCTGATCCACAGGGGGAGCGTCCAGATCGTCCTGTTCATCGGACGCCGGCGCAGTCTTATCGCCTTGCTCCGGGACGTCGGCCGGTTTGGCTTCGGTATCACTATCGGCAGCATTGACATCCGCTTTCTCTTTCTCCGGCTGATCAATAAGGATTCTGGGATTTCCCTCACTGTCTTTCCCGAGGCGGTAAATCCCGGCGGAATCAGTTGCAGTACGTTCCTCACTTTTGATAAATTCGTCAAATTGACTTGGACTTGTTTTGGTCTCTTCCGCTGGCTCAGAGGCGCTTATGCCTCCTTGCTGGGTCAGCTTCTGAATCTGTTTGTCGATATTGTCCATCTGCTTTTGCAGGTTTTCTTTCCTGGTCTGTCCGGCTTCGCCACCCTTACTGTTTTGCTGGATGCTCTGCAGTTGTTCCGCAATCCTTTCCTTCAACTGCTCAAGCCGCTGTACTATTGCGGGTGGATCATTTTTGGTCTCCTCCGTGGTTTTACGGCCATATACTGCCTGCTGTGCAATTGCCTCTATCATCAAATCCAATACCCCCTCCGGCACTGTTTTCACTTTGATTTTAAACAATACCCGAGGTTTATCAAGCGGTCTAGGCCGAAATGTCAGTCAAATGGCGTGGAATGACCAGCAGGACATTCAAACTGAACCAAGTTTCCCCTATTTCCGTGGCAACCGCACCATGATATTTTTCTGCTACGGTTTCAATGTTGGACAACCCGAGGCCGGAGCCCTTCTGGTAGCTGTGCTCGGTAGAACAGCTATTTTCAATCTCAAGCAAAAACAAGTCGCCTTTCTGTTTCCCGGAAATACGAATATACCGGTTTCCCTTCCGGATCTGCCCGCACGCCTTGACCGCGTTGTCCACTGCGTTGGAGAATATGACGCATAAATCCAGATTATCTATCGCACAAGGAGACGGAATTTTAACTATGCATTCAACCTCTATTTCATTTTGCTGCGCCAGGCTCAGCTTATTGCTTAACAG
>JAQUXM010000234.1 GCA_028692415.1 Syntrophomonadaceae bacterium
AATGGCTTTTTGTTCATTTAAATCACTCCTTATAATAAACTTGAGGTTTTGTTTGTTTTTAGGGGTTTAAGCATCATAGGGGCATTATACGCCGGTATGAAACGCTAGTTGTTAGCACTCTTGACTATTGAGTGCTAAAATCATTGACATTTATATACCATACTCCGGTTCAGAATGTCAATATTTCATGGGGAAAAGGCTGATAACTAGAGCCGGTCTGCGAGTCTTGAAGGATAGACTATGCTGGACCGGGCGATACTTTTAGCAAACGTAAAAAATCCAATTGCCGGTGAGCTTAAGAATAGTACGGAATTTTCAGAATTGACAGGAGTGCTTGAAATGACTACAATTAAATCTTGATAAATAAATTAGTAAATAAGTAATTTAGTAAAATTCGGAGGCAAGAAATGAAAATACCAACAACTTTAAAACACAAGCCGGTTATCGTATCAGAAGACTACGATAGGGTAGATGGCAGATATGCCTACAATTCAGATGCCAAGGGTCTTTCACTGGGATTGGCACAGTGGAATGACCGGGGCAAAGTGGATATTTCCGCCAAAGTCTGGAGACACACCGGGGGAAAGTGGTCCAGACAGTCTGAGGAACTGCCCCTTCACCGGGTTCTTGACCTGGCCATTCTGGTTTGCCGGGCCAAGCTTCACTTTCAAGAGGCTTATCGATATGAAAATCTATATGACTGCGACAAGCCGCTTATAGACAGGATTGGCTTGCAGGGCGATGCTATGAATGTTGCGGTCTGCCGTGACAATGAAAAGATTAATGAAGATATTGGATTATTCAGTCAAGCTCTCAGTAATGATGATGAACTGCTTGGGGAGCGTTTAAAAACCCTATCCAGAATATTAGGAGAGATGGGGTATTAAAAGGGGTTGATTTTTTAATCTAATTCTAATCTTGCTGTAAGCCTCCTCTAATTCAGCTTTTCTATACTGGGATTGTCATAAAAATTAGAGGAGGAATGAAAGATGGCAGTTGATTTGGAAATCATCGAAAAGTTAAGGGAGAGGGCTCATGTCAGCTATGAGGAAGCCAAGACAGCCCTGGAGAAATTTGACGGGGATATAGTAGAGGCACTTATTTACCTGGAGCAGAAGAACAAGACCAGAAAACATCCCAAGGATGCCAAGGCCTTTTCGGGATGCATGGCCAAAGCCAAAAAGCTCCTGAAAACCTGCAATGAAACCCATCTGGTGATCAGCAAGCACGATGATAAGGTTCTTGACCTGTCGCTTACCATTATTATACTGGTAACCGTAATTATACCGCCACTAACTATCATTGCCCTGCTGGCTGCCTTGCTGACCGGCCATAAAATCCGTATGGAGAGACCCGGCAGTGATGCGATGAAGATCAACCAAACCCTGGACGACATATCAACTGCGGTTGCCAATATGGGCAGCCAGATGGCGGAGGCTATTAAAAAAGAATAGTATGTTTGATATCTGGAGCAGGTATTAGCTGCCTGGTTGGAGTATTTAAACAATATCAAATAGCGGCTGCTCCGAGCAATGGACATGCCGCTTTAACAAGAGAGTGTGTTGTATGACCGGTGAGAGAATTTTACTTATTGAAGATGAAGCCAAGATAGCCCGCTTTTTGGAGCTGGAACTGACCCATGAAGGGTATGTGCTGGAACGCGAACATGATGGTCGCAGCGGCCTGGACCGGGCTATACAAGGAAGCTTTGATCTGGTAATTTTGGATGTGATGCTGCCTTCGCTGAACGGCATGGAGGTTTTGCGGCGTCTGCGCCAGTCCAGCGAAACCCCGGTCATAATGCTGACTGCCAAAGATGAAGTGATGGATATAGTAATGGGCCTGGACATTGGTGCTGATGACTATATGACCAAGCCCTTTGCTATCGAAGAACTACTGGCCAGAATACGAGTGGCTCTTAAACGAGGAAAAGTTCGGACCCCAAAACCGCAAACCATCATTATAGATCTTCTGAAAATCGACCTGGAGAAGCATTCGGTAAGCTATGGCGATAATTTCATTGAGCTCACTAAAAAGGAATACGACTTGCTTAAATACCTGGCGGAAAATGAGAAGATCGTGCTGAGCCGGGAGAAAATTCTGCAAAGTGTTTGGGGCTACGATTATTATGGTGACAGCAATGCGGTGGATGTTTACATCAGATATCTGCGCAGCAAGATCGATGACAGATATAAAATAAAGCTTATTCACACTATAAGAGGTGTGGGCTATGTACTGAAAAATGAATAAATTTCGCTATATCGCAAAAATTATTAAATATTTTTCGATATTTATTTTTTATATCTTAAAAACAGTCTTTGTTTTTATACCCCGTTTCGTCCGAGAATTCATTAGATTCATAAGTAAACGATTGCGCTTTTCCATTACCTTTAAAACCACCATTACTTATACCTTGATATTTTCCATAATCCTATTTCTGCTGGGTGCTGCAGTCATATCTGCCTCCTGCTTTATGTTGCTTTATGAGAGCAATCAGTCACTCGAAAAAAACGCTATGGTGATAAATAATTTAATCCAGGAAAGCCCTGAGTTGCCGCAGGAGAAGATCAAAAAATATGCCTCCATTGAGGGGATTTCAGTTATTATCTTAAATAAAGATGATAAATTGCTTTATGACAGCGGGGAAATAGAGCAAAAAACCGGCCCCAAAATAGACTTCAACTACCCGTTGATCAGGATAACGCCCTCCACGTCATTAGATGAATATCTACACTATGAAACAACGGTTAAGCTTGCAGATGGATTCGGCCAAATAGAAATTGCCAAAGATTTAACGGAGGAGAGATACTATTTAGTAGTATTAATAATTGCTGCGGCATTGTTTATTATACTTGCTATTATAATCATGGTCATTATCGGTTCCAAGACCACCCGGAGAATGTTGAGACCTATAGACCATATGA
>JAQUXM010000066.1 GCA_028692415.1 Syntrophomonadaceae bacterium
AGTCGTTGTTTTTTGAGTTCTTTATGAGTATAATCATATTCATCCTAGCGTCGAACTATTTTTTCATAGAACTTTATCACGACATTTTCGTGAGATGGAGATTCATTTATTATGACAGGAACCATTATTAATGCGTTGGCTATTGTTTTAGCCGGTTCGCTGGGTTTGCTGCTGCGGCGGGGCATACCTGAAAATCTTAGCCAAACCCTGCAGGAGGGAATGGGGCTCCTAATCTTGATTATTGGTGTTCAGTACGGGCTCAAGGCGGAAAGCCTTGCGGTAGTAGGTATGAGTCTGGCCTTGGGAGCTGCTGTTGGTGAATGGCGGCAGTGGGAAGCCAAACTGGAAAGATTGGGCTTTAGCTTGGAAAAGGTATTTGGCGATGGCGAGAGTCCTTTTGTCAAGGGCTTTGTTTCGGCTACCCTGGTCTTTTGTGTTGGTGCCATGGCTATCCTGGGAGCTTTGCAGGATGGACTTACCCACAACTATGATATATTGCTGGTTAAATCCATGTTAGACGGCATATTTTCCATCATATTTGCAGCCAGCATGGGTGTGGGAGTGCTTTTTTCTGCGCTCCCGGTCTTTTTATACCAAGGTGCCATAAGCCTGGGGGCGTCGGTGATAAAACCCCTTTTAACCGACCCCATGATCAGCAACATTACCGGGCTGGGCGGCGTCCTGATTGCCGGTATCGGGGTTAATGCCATGGGCTTGACCCGTATTCGCATTGCCAACCTCCTCCCAGGGCTCATCTTTGTTCCCATATTAATGGCCTTAATGCAATATTTACCGTGAAGCAACTGAGACGGCATATTGTATACAGGTATTTTCCCTCTGAAAAATGTTTGGGTTTAGTCTCTTCTTTTTGATATAATACAAAGATAAATGTTTAAAAGGCTGGAGGTAGCGTGATGGCACTTACAATTGGAGAGGTTGAGCATGTCGCCCTGCTGGCCAGGCTCGCCTTAAGCGCTGAAGAAAAGCATACCTTTGCGGAACAACTGGGTTCGATATTGGAATATGCGGATAAATTAACCGGGCTGGATACGGAAGGAATTGAGCCGTTGGTCAATATTTTGCCGGTTTTCAATGTCCTGCGGGATGACGAAGTGAAACCCGGCTCATTGCGGGAAGAGATTTTATCCAATGCTCCCCTGCTGGAGGAAGAACAGTACAAAGTACCCAAGATTATTTAGGGGAGGTTGTTAGTTTTGGAACTACATCAACTTACAATACACGAATTGCACGATAAACTGGCCGACCGGGAAATATCTGCGGAAGAGCTGGCAAGCTCTTTTTTTTCGCGTATTAATGCGCTGGAGCCAAAATTGCGGGCATTTCTGACCATAACCGAGGAAAAGGCTTTAAAGCAGGCCAGGGAAGTGGACAAGGCCGGGAAATATGAGGGTTTGACCGGAATTCCTTTTGGCCTGAAGGATATCTTTTGTACCCGGGGGGTAAGAACTACCTGTGCTTCTAAAATACTGGAGAATTTTGTGCCTACTTATGACTCAACAGCCGGCCGCCGTTTAGAAGAACAGGGCGGTATATTGTTGGGCAAGCTGAACATGGATGAGTTCGCCATGGGTTCTTCCACCGAACAGTCTGCTTTTCAATCTACATGTAATCCCTGGGATCTGGAAAGAGTGCCGGGAGGCTCATCAGGAGGCTCCGCAGCAGCCGTTGCGGCTGGCGAAGTCCCTTTTGCTCTGGGAACCGATACCGGCGGCTCCATTCGCCAGCCCGCTTCCTATTGCGGAGTAGTTGGATTAAAACCCACCTATGGACGGGTATCGCGCTGGGGAGTCATTGCCTTTGCCTCTTCGCTGGATCAGGTTGGAGTTTTCAGCCGGGATATTCGCGACTGTGCTCTGGTTCTGAACATTATTGCGGGCAAAGACCCGCTGGACTCCACCAGTGTCAATCTGGAAGTACCGGATTATACAAGCTTCCTGGATGGAGAGGTTCGCGGGATGAAAATAGCTTACCCGCGCGAGTATTTTCAGCAGGGGGTTGATGAGCAAATAAAAACGACCGTTATGCAGGCCCTCCGCAAATTTGAAGCAATGGGTGCAATAATTGATGAGGTCTCGCTGCCTCACAGTGAATATGCCTTGCCTGCTTATTATCTGGTAGCCCCGGCCGAAGCCAGTGCCAACCTGGCCCGCTTCGATGGGGTAAGGTATGGCTTGCGGGATTTTGAGGCCCAGAATGTGGTTGATATGTATTCCCAGTCCCGTTCCCAGGGTTTTGGGAATGAGGTGAAAAGAAGAATTATGCTGGGCACCTATGCTCTAAGTTCGGGTTATTATGATGCATATTACCTGAAAGCACTTAAAGTCAGGAGACTGATAGCCAATGATTTTGATAAGGTTTTTGCTGACTTTGACCTTATCGTATCACCTACGGCACCGACCCCTGCGTTTAAGCTGGGAGAGCAAACCGGCGATCCCTTGACTTTATATATGAATGACATACTTACCGTACCGGTTAATATGGCCGGGTTACCGGGAATGTCCCTGCCCTGCGGATTAGTGAACGGCTTGCCGGTCGGAATGCAATTGATTGGCAAGGCTTTTGATGAAGGTACTCTTTTTAAAGCGGCCTACGCTTTTGAGCAAAATACTGATTACCACAAAATGCGACCTGTACTGGGGGTGAAATAATGGGTAAAGAATTTGAAATCGTTATTGGGTTGGAGGTACATGCGGAATTAAAAACTGCTACCAAGGCATTCTGTTCCTGTTCAACGGCTTTCGGTGCTGAGCCCAACACCCAGGTATGCCCGGTATGTTCCGGGTTTCCCGGAATGCTACCGGTGCTAAATAAAAAAATGGTGGAACTGGCGATCCGGACGGGAATTGCTCTAAATAGTGAGATCCCTGAAATATGCAAGTTCGACCGCAAAAATTACTTTTATCCAGATTTGCCCAAGGCCTATCAGATCTCCCAGTTCGATCTGCCGGTATGCAAGGGAGGATATCTGGATATCGAGGTTGATGGACAAACCAAAAGAATAGGTATTACCCGAGCTCATATGGAAGAAGACGCCGGCAAACTGGTGCACCAGGGTGACATCACCACCACCCCTTTTTCACTGGTTGATTTGAACCGTTCGGGGGTTCCGTTGCTGGAAATAGTATCCGAACCGGATATGCGCAGTGCCCAGGAAGCACGGGCCTATATGGAAAAGCTGCGTTCCATTCTGCTTTTTGCCGGAGTATCCGATTGCAAGATGCAGGAAGGTTCTCTGCGCTGTGATGCCAATGTTTCGGTGCGCCCGGTGGGGCAAATGGAATTTGGCACCCGCACCGAAACCAAGAATTTAAATTCATTTCGTTCCCTGGAAAAGTCCATTGAATATGAAGCCCGTCGGCAAATGGAAGCCATAGAAGATGGCGAGGAAATAGTCCAGGAAACCAGAACCTGGGACGAGGAAAAACAGGTAACCCGCTCCATGCGCTCCAAAGAAGAAGCGCATGATTACAGGTATTTTCCGGAGCCCGACCTGCCCCCTTTAAAGATAAGCCGGGAGTGGGTAAATACTATCGCAGCGCAAATGCCAGAACTTCCTGAGCAGGCCCGGAGAAGGCTGGTAGAAGAATATGGACTGCCGGAATATGATGCGGCTATTATTACGCTCAACCCGGATTACCTGAACTTTTTTGACCAGTGCATCAGTTCTTACAAGGATGCCAAATTGGTTTCCAACTGGATGATGAGCGAATTAAACCGGCTTTTGAATCAAAATAATATGGAAATAGGCGAATGCCGTTTCAAACCCGCCGATTTGGTTAAAATATTGCAGCTTATCGATGATGGCAGTATCAGCGGCAAGATGGCCAAGACCGTTTTCGAAGAGATGTTTAACAGCGGCCAAGCCCCGGAACTGATCATCAAGGAAAAAGGCATGGCCCAAATATCTGATGAATCCACATTGATAAACCTTATTGATGGGATTATTCAAGACAACCCCAAGGTTTTGGAGGATTACAAAAACGGTAAAGAAAAGGCCTTTGGCTTTTTTGTCGGGCAGATCATGAAGGCCAGTAAAGGGCAAGCCAATCCGGGAGTTGTAAACAAACTTCTCAAGGAGAGGCTTAGTTCTTCAGAAATGTAATAATCACAACCCTAATCAAATATATTGACAAAGATTAAGTCAATGCATTTTTAATACTGTATCCTGTATTATAGGGGTACTGTTGCAATTAAATGAAATGCTTTAGCATTTCTAAAGTAATGCAAAATAAATATAATTCAAAATTGTTATCGTACCTAGTGGGAGGGAGAAAAATGACGCGATCCAGTATGAGTAAAGATTGGTTTCTAGAAGAAGGAGCCAAGATTAATATAGTTGATACGACTCTTCGCGATGGGGAACAGACTGCCGGGGTGGTATTTGCAAATGAAGAGAAAATAAGAATTGCCAAATACCTGGGGGAAATAGGAGTAGACCAGATTGAAGCCGGGATACCGGTGATGGGCGGCCATGAAAAAGAATGCATTAAGGAAATAGTAAGGCTAGGTATGAAATCCAGTATCATGGCCTGGAATAGAGCTGTAATATCGGATATTAAAGAATCTCTGGACTGTGGTGTTGATGCGGTGGCGATTTCCATATCCACATCGGATATTCACATTGAGCATAAGCTGCAAACCACCCGTCAGGATGTTTTAAATCGCATGGCGGATGCGGTGAAGTTTGCCAAGGATAATAATCTATATGTATCGGTTAATGCCGAGGATGCATCCCGCTCCAATATGGAGTATTTAACGGAGTTCGCCTTAATAGCCAAGCATTGCGGGGCTGACCGTCTGCGCTTTTGTGATACGGTTGGAACCTTAACCCCGCTGGCGGCCTTCCGCAAAATCAAAACCCTTATTGACGCAGTGGGAATCAAGGTTGAAATGCATACCCACAATGATTTTGGCATGGCCACTGCCAATGCCTTGTCCGGGGTGTATGCCGGAGCCGATTATGTGGGCGTAACCGTCAATGGTTTGGGGGAAAGAGCCGGCAACTCCTGTTTGCAGGAAGTGGTAATGGGGCTTAAATACCTGATGAATGTTGACCTTGCCTATAATACCACCTTGTTTAGAGAGGTTGCGGAATATGTAGCCGTTGCTTCAGGCCGCGCTTTATCGGTCAGCAAGCCTATCGTGGGTTCGGGAATATTTGCCCACGAATCCGGTATCCATGGTGATGGCGTGTTGAAAAATCCCCTTACCTACGAGGTCTTCAGCCCCGAAGAAGTTGGGCTGGAAAGGCAGATGGTCATTGGCAAACATTCGGGATCAGCTGCTATTCGCTCTAAATTCACCAAAGAATATTTTATAGAACTTTCCAACCAGGAATCCGCTGAGATTCTGGAAAGAGTGCGGGCTATGTCCATACGCTTGAAGCGTTCGCTTTTTGACAAGGAGCTTATGTATATCTATGAAGAGCTTAAAAATGGCAGGTAATGAGAAATCTAGTATATCTTAATTTTGATTAATACGTAATCGAGTCGTAATGATAGATAGAGGGGGCAAATATATTGAGCAGTCAAAACCAGGTTCAAGGGGAAAAAATTACGGTAAAAGATATGATTCTTAATGTACCCGATCATCCGATTGTGCCTTTTATAGAAGGGGATGGCACTGGTCCTGATATCTGGGCGGCGGCCAGCCGGGTGCTGGATGCAGCGGTAGCCAAGGCTTATGATGGAAAAAAGTCTATTGTATGGAAAGAGATACTGGCTGGAGAGAAAGCGTTTAACAAAACCGGTGAATGGCTGCCAGCTGAAACCCTGGACGTAATTCGCGAATATATAATAGCTATTAAAGGACCTCTGACTACGCCTATCGGTGGTGGAATCCGCTCCTTGAACGTGGCTCTGCGCCAGCAACTGGATCTATATACTTGCTTGCGCCCGGTGCGCTTTTTCCCGGGTGTTCCTTCACCGGTCAAACGGCCTGAAGATGTTGATATGGTTATTTTCCGCGAAAATACCGAGGATATTTATGCGGGTATAGAGTATGACAGTACTTCATCCGAAGCTAAAAGGCTTATCGATTTCCTGCAGGTGGAACTGGGAGTAAGGAATATACGTTTCCCGGCAAGTTCAGGGATTGGCATCAAACCGGTTTCCGAAGATGGCAGCAAGCGATTGGTAAGAGCCGCTATTAAATTTGCCATTAAAAATGGGCGCAAGAGTGTGACTCTGGTACACAAGGGAAACATTATGAAGTATACCGAAGGGGCCTTTAAGAAATGGGGCTATGAACTGGCGGAAAGCGAGTTTGGCAGCCAGGTTTTTACCTGGGAGGAATATGACCGGATTAAGGAGCAGGAAGGTACGGCCGCTGCTGATCAAGCGCAGCAGCAAGCGGAGAAAGACGGGAAAATTATTATTAAGGATGCGATTGCGGATATTTTTCTGCAGCAGATTTTAACCCGTCCGGCAGAATTTGATGTGGTCGCTACCTTGAATCTCAACGGGGACTATATATCCGATGCCCTGGCCGCCCAGGTAGGTGGGATAGGCATAGCTCCAGGGGCCAATATTAACTATCACACGGGCCATGCCATTTTTGAAGCTACGCATGGTACTGCGCCCAAATATGCGGGCTTGGACAAGGTCAATCCTTCCTCCGTGATTCTGTCTGGAGAGATGATGCTGCGTCACTTGGGTTGGAATGAAGCCGCCGACCTTATAATCCAGGCTATCGAAAAAACAATTGCCAGCAAAGTGGTTACTTATGATTTTGCCCGGCTCATGGACGGAGCCAAGGAGCTTAAGTGTTCGGAATTTGCTGATGCTTTGATTGCCAACATGTAAGATGATTTAAAGGGGACAGGTGCTTGGGGGCGCACGCGGGGACGGTTCTTGCCTTGCATCCCAAAATACCTGTCCCCTTTCCTCTATCTTTCCCCTGCTCATCCTTTACTAATAAAAGCACAGTCCTACGGTACCGGGGCCGACATGACTGCCGATAACCGGGCCTACTTCATGTATTTCCAATGGACCATTATATATGCTGGCAACTTTCTCCTGGATTGCAGGGACTAGGTCGGCCGCATCCACATGGGCAATAGCTACTTTTTCAACATGATCGGTACGCTTGCTTAATTCCTCTACAATTAAATTAATCGCTTTACTCCGGGTTCGGATTTTTTGAAAGACCTCGATCTTGCCATCTTTTAGGTGAAGCACCGGTTTAATTTGCAGAATACTGCCCAGATGCTTGCTCCAGTGCCCGATTCTGCCACCCCGGGCCAAATACTCCAGATCATCAACGACAAAAAAGTAACTTAGCTGTTGCTGTATGTTTAGTAATGCCTCTTTTGAACTTTCCAGTGTACAACCCCGGTCTCTCAAAGTGCAGGCTTTCATCACCTGGAAAGCAAGCCCAATTGAAGTAAAGCGTGAATCAACGATTTCTATTTTAATATCTGCTCGGTTCAGCATGGTACGGGCCATCAAGGCAGATTGAAATGTACCGGATATTCCGGCGGAAATTACTATAACCAGTGCTTCATCGCCAGCCTGAAGCTGCGAAAAAATTCTTAAAAAATCACCAGACGAGGGTTGGGAAGTTTGAGGAAAAACAGGTAACTGCCGAAGCATTTGAAAGTAATCGTGGTTATTCTTGTCCACACCTTCTCTAAAAATCTCACCTTGAAGATTAACATTCAGAGGAACTACTTCGATATTATTTTGCCTACAAAAGGCCGGTGATAAATAAGACGTACTGTCTGTGATAATTAGCTGGGTCATATATTTCCTCCCCATTATCGACAATTCTGGATGATGCTAATATGAGATATACATATATATGTTAGGGGACAAGACAACTAGTTAGACTATATTACTCATGATACCTTAGAATCGGCCTGCCCGAAAAGAGTATTTATGGTGTTATTTAGAGTATTTAGCTGTGGGTAAGACTTATCCTGTGCTGCTTGTTCCATTAGGGAAGCAGTTTCGGATATTTCCATAAAACTATACATACCTGCCGTACCTTTAATATCATGACTAATACTTTGAATCAATTCGTAATTTTGTGCTTTTACAGCCCGATCCAGTTCCACTATCATTTCCCGCAGGTTAGCAATAAATTCAGGTATTAGCTCATCTATTAATCGCTTCCCGCTATGTCCGTGATTAGGATTGCGAAAATCCTGGGGGAGGTGTTTTTTGACTAGTTGAACCAGTTGCTCGCTTTTAAAGGGTTTGGTTATATAATTTGTGCATCCTGAGGCCAGACATTTTTCGCAATCTCCAGCCATGGCATGGGCAGTCATGGCAATTACCGGAATGCTTTGGAGTTCGCTATCCTCGCGGATAAACCGGGTGGTTTCATAACCATCCATAAGTGGCATTTGCATATCCATTAATACTATATCAATATGGTTTTCGCTTAAAACCTTTAAGCATTCCAGTCCATTAAGCGCATACGATACCTCAAAGCCATAATTGTTCAACATCTGCCCCACTATTTTTTGAGTCAGGGGATTATCCTCCACAATCAGAACCTTAACTGGATTGAACGCCAGTATCG
Source organism: Syntrophomonadaceae bacterium (assembly GCA_028692415.1). Lineage (GTDB taxonomy): Bacteria > Bacillota > Syntrophomonadia > Syntrophomonadales > Syntrophomonadaceae > JAQUBU01. The sequence continues at coordinate 8,548 of JAQUXM010000066.1, forward strand.
AGTTCTCGTAATCATATTCCTGAACGGTTTCGCTTCGCTCAGTCGTAATTTGACAGTCAGGGACTATATCAATAGGGATTTTGAAATGAATGATAGTCCCCTTTCCTTCGCAGGAATCAAGCCAAATATCTCCTTGCATTAAATTGATTATCTTTTTGCATATATACAGACCAATGCCGGTACCGCCAAACTCGCGTGAGGTTGAACTGTCACCCTGGGTAAAGGCTTCAAATATCTTATTTTGCTGATTTTGGGGGATGCCGATCCCGGTATCACTAACCGAAACTAAAAGGAAGGATTCTTGGTTCAATTGAATATGGGTGTCAATGATAATAACACCCTGGCTGGTAAACTTAACCGCATTATAGAGAATATTAAGCAGCACCTGGCGAAGCTTGGCCTGGTCAATCCAAACTTGGTCCGGTATTTTGCGGTCAAGATTTAATATTAGCTGCAGCCCCTTTTCTTTGAATATCGGTTCTATAATTTTGGTGGTCCTGGTAAAGAGGTCCGGCAGATTACAAGCTTTCAGGTTTAGGGTTAGCAAGCCTAGCTCGATTTTGGAGACATCCAATATTTCATTGATTATGTTTAATAATTGTTCTCCACAGTCGCGAATAATAGCTATATTAGCTGACTGTTCATGGTTTAAACCGCTCTGCTCCAATAAATCAACCGAGCCCAGTATTCCTATCATCGGGGTTCGTATTTCATGACTAATATTAGCTAGGAATTGATCTTTGGCTAAATTGGCAGCTTCGGCTTTTTCCCTGGCTTTAAGCATTTCGCTCATATCAATAGCATTGGTTTCGATATAATCCATATGGGGATCATAACGGGCAAATAGTTCGATTTCTTTAATTGTTTTATCCTTACATATTACTCGTGCCGGATAGTTAAGTACTAATTGTTGATTTTTTAAAATTTCGATGAAGCTATTCCGTTCATGCGAATTGGCCCAAACATCGCTTGAGGGCAGTCCTTCCAACTCTGAAGGCTTGGTATAACCCAGCATTTCGGAGAATTTATTGTTGGCCATAATTATTTCCGAGCCATCCATGCGGCTGGTAATTAGACCAACCTGGGCATTATAATACATGGAACGGTATTTTTCTTCCGAATCCCAAACTTGTTTTTCCAGGAGCATATCCCGGTCGATGTTTATGGCGGTAGCCATTGCAGCCGCAAACTGCCCTTTATCATCAAAAACCGGCCAGTTGCTGGCGCGGAAATTAATAACTTCTCCTGGAGACGGACAGAGACGAAAGCGGAAACTTAACGGTCCTTGGCTTATATTCTCCATAATGGAAAGCATGGCAGTTCTATCATCTGGATGCACCCAATCCAAGCAATTGGTTCCGATTAATTTTTCGGCTTCCAAACCGGTATGGTACTTGAAGGCCTGGTTTGCGAAGATAAATGTGCCATTAATATCAAAACTATAAATACAATCGTGGGAATTCTCTACGATTTCGCGGTATTTCTTTTCAGAAGCTTGCAGATTTTGCCCCAAAACTATATGTTCGGTAACATCCCGGGATGTTGAAATGACCTTCACCCTATTACCCTTTTTTGTAGGTATACAATTGGTTTCCAGGTAAAAAACCCCTCCGTTTTTGCTCATGAAGCGGTTGACTGATCTAAAGGGTGTATAATCAGCTTGGGCCAGCTTTTCCCGGACTAAGTTTATATTATATTCCCAATTGGGAATATCGTCAGGATGAACCGCTTGGCGAAGCGCATTCAGATCACCTATCTCTTCGCTTCGGTAACCAAGCATTTCGGTAATAACCTGGTTAGTCCAAGTAAATTGGCGTTTGCGGCAGTCAAAAATTAAAACTATTTCATCGATATTGCCCAGTATAATATTGCATATATCCCCCAAATCATGAAGCTGCATAATGAGAAAAGCAGCCAGGAGGTTTATAAGCAGGAGTAGGAATATATTCACCGGCAGAGGGAAATTTCTGAGCAGGGGAATCAGATTCAGGATTTCTTCAAACCTGAATAATATAAGTGTATTTCCCAGTATAAGCAGAAAAGCTAGTATTTTCTTTTTCATTTTATTTGACATGCTGGTTTTCACCTCCTAAAAAACACGACAAAAAGGAAAGTATATACAAGATAATTCATTTATAAAAAAATGCTTGTCTATTCATAAGTGTAAAACAAAAATATTTTTGCCTAAAACTGACGACTGATGCGGTAAAAAGGTGTTTATTTGCAATAGAAGCAGGAATTTGCTGAACAGATGCTGAATTATTCTATGATATTAACAAAAGCGGAGGTTAAGTTATGAAACTGAGGAAGATGCCGATTAACAGATGCCTGATTATAGGACTGGTTCTCACCCTTTTCTTTGCTATGATTCCATCCCAGGCCCAGGCCGAGGTGCAGAAAACGATCCGGATATACATGGATGGGAAAGAGATATTGCCACCCCAGGATCAGGCTGCAGTAATCATTAATGACCGTACGATGGTGCCGCTGCGGGTTATTAGTGAAGGTCTTGGTCTTACTGTTGATTGGGATCATGCTGGGTTTCGGGTATTAATTGGCAGTACAGGATTTCAGGGAGCCGTGCCTCCGGCGAGCATGAGCGATGCCAAGATTCCGGGTGTGTTTATGGATGGGAAAGAAATAAAACCGAAGTATGCAAACCCGGTAATAATAAATGATCGTATACTGCTTTCGGTGCGAGACATTAGTGAGACCATCGGGCGGAAAGTCGAGTGGGACCAGGATAATTATATGGTGCTGGTAATGAGTCCTCCCAGCATTACGGTAAGTGCTGAGCCTCAAACCCCGGCCCAGGTGGTGGAACAGCCTCCGGAAACGCAACAAATAACGCAAGCACCGGCAGTTGATGGTGATATCGCTATAATGGGTGAATCAGTGGCCAGCAGCGAACAATTGAGAGCCCTATTGAAGCAAAACAATCCCCAGGCTCCTGATTTGGCCGACCTCTATCTGGAGATCGGCAAGATTTATGGCATAAGAGGAGATATCGCCTTTTGCCAGGCCGCCAAGGAAACGGGCTGGTGGAAGTTTGGCGGGCTTGCCTTGCCGGAACAGAATAATTATTGCGGACTTAGTGTTACCGGGCGGGCTGCCACGGCCAGTGAGGATCTGAAAGGGGCCAATCCGGCTAAAGTACAGTTTATTGAAGGCAAACACGGAGCTTTTTTCGACTGTCCGGCCAGTGGCGTGGAGGCTCATATCCAGCATCTCTATGCCTATGCCAGCAGTAATCCGCTGCCCGCCGGTCGGGATCTGCTTGATCCCCGTTTTGCATTAATCAAGCGGGGCTTGTCACCACGCTGGATTGATTTGGGCGGCAAATGGGCAGTACCCGGTTATGACAAAAGCAAGTTTGCCAGTATTGAAGAAGCCCTGGCCGTCGGTGAAAGCTATGGGCATAGTATATTGAAGGATTATTATAATAAGGCCGTAGGTGAAGCAATACAGATCCCGCAGACAGTTGGTTTATAACGAAGTGAAAAGATGTCCATGATATTGAAGTCAACAAGCTAAAACCCTCGCTATTTTCAATCTAGCGAGGGTTTGTTCAGTTTGAGCGGAGAATACGTTTCTCCTATGTTACGGAATATTGTTTTGCGATCGGAGATATCGCTAGTTATTCCTGTTATCCTTTACATTTTAAGACTCAAAAGCAAATAGAAAATTAATGTTATTAGTGCTGGCTATTCTAATGGCCACCCTGCTTGCCATAAACCTCACCAAGAACCTGGGACAGTGCATCATAAATAGCGGAAAATCCACAGAAAATTCCTACATATCCGGTAATCATACCAATTGTAGCGCTTCCGGTAGCTTTTGTAGCGGTAAGTAAAAAGAAAAGAAGGGCCAGAGATCCAAATACAACTTGCGATATTCTATTGGACTTAAGCGTCCCGATAAACATAACTAAAGTAAATAGTCCCCACATAAAGAAATAGGCAGCCATGGCACCAGCAGTTGGAGCCCCAGCCTCGCCAAGTTTTTCGGGGAATAACCAGATAACAATCAGTGAGAGCCAGAAAAATCCGTAACAAGTGAATGCGGTCATACCAAATGTGTTATTTTTCTTCCATTCCATAATTCCGGCAACGACTTGTGCTAATCCACCCATAAAAATACCCATGGCTAGAATCATAGTATTAAGCGGGAAAAATCCTGCATTGTGAATATTAAGAAGTACTGTAGTCATGCCGAAACCCATTAAACCAAGGCATCCGGCATTTGCAGTTAAGTCGTTGACATTGACTGATACTTGATCCGTTTTTGGAATGTCCTTTGCCATTATATTGCCTCCTAATTATATTTATTTTAATGCTGAAATATGTGTTTTAAGCTGCGGCCCCCTTTCCTGAGAAGTTTGGCAACTCATAAATGAGCACCCCTTTATTATTCAACAAAATATGCAAAAATCCTGTTATGTTTGTGATTTTTTTCTTTTTAAAATTTGATTTTAAAAAAAGGGATTTCCCTTAGTAAATGAGAATATAAAAAATAGCTCACAGTATATTATTTTTGGCTTTATGATTTTTTTAGCTTCTCCATGAGATCAAAGTCTTGCAAATCCTTATGGTTCGCTATTTCAAACAGGGTTTCCGGTTATGCGCAATTAAGGTTTATCAAGAGGACCTCAAAGATGGAGGGCTCATCTATGGCTTGAGGAGGTGGTTGGGGAAACAAACGATCAAAGTCCAAATAGTTATGATCTTAAGAAATAATATGGGGGTTACATCCAAGAACCGGAAAAAGAGAAAAAGATATTAAAAATCATATAAGGGGGAAATCGAACCAGTTTAGCTGGAACCTCTTGAAATTATTAGAAAATGGAGGGAATATAAACATGGCTTC
>JAQUXM010000067.1 GCA_028692415.1 Syntrophomonadaceae bacterium
AGACCTGAATAACGGGAAAGTGGAAGTCTATGGTTGGACGCAGTGTAACCGTAATTGCGAGGAAGTAAGTGTTGAACTGCAACTGCAACAGTGGACCGGTTCGAGCTGGACAACTCTGGGTACATATCAGTTTGCCGGGTTTGATACCAATTACACCTGGGGCAAGAAGAATGTCTCAATAACAGGAGGAAATAGTTATCGAGTAAAGAGTCGCCATTATGCTGAAGATGGTTCAATCTCCGACCAAACTAGTGCGGCTACTGAGGGTATTTATGTTAATTAGTTTTAAGAATAATCTCACATCCCAGCAATCAAAGACCAACTGTATAAGGGAAAACCTTGTTTCCTAATTTAATAACAGGAGGTGGTACTCAACGTATTTCTTTATTGAATTTAGAAGGAAGGTGAAAAATCAAAGAATAAAATAGGCCCATTGCGTCAATACCGTTCCATTTGTTTATTTTATTGTTTTTTCAGGCTTTATAGGTAGTTTTTTGATTAGAAAGTGAGGTAATTGAATCAGTTTAAGTAATAGTATAATAGGAGGGAAGAAAAATGAAACAGACTCTTAATAAACCGTTTAAGAGAACTTCGGTATTACTCGTTACCATCTTATTCCTTTTTATATGTGTAAGTTCTGTTTTAGCTACAAGAGTCGTATTATCAGTACCAAATTATTCTCAACAGCCATATGATTCTCTTTGTTGGGCTACTTCTGCTTCAATGGTAATATCATTCTTTTTAGATGATACTACCGATAGAAAGGTTGAAATTGCACAATCCGAATTCGGAAACGATGACTTTAATTACGGATCATGGAATATGGAACCCTATGTAGAGAACTATACTAATATAGCTGGCACTACAAGAAATAATGCTCTATCCTATACGGCAGTTAAGTATCAAACCAATAATGATGGTCCGATCATTAGTGTAATTCAATATTCAGATAATAGTACTCATGCTGAAGTAATCAAGGGTTATGATACCAGTACTAATTTTGTTTTATTCAATGATCCTTGGGATGGCGATAGTCATGGCGCAACTTATTCGTATTATCTTAGCAATAGTAATTGGGATTGGATTTGGTCATTATTTTGGCGTTAATAAAAATAATAATTAGGAGGTAAATTGTAAATGAGAAGAGTTATATTTTTATTCTTAATTACTCTGATGACATTATCATTCACCCCAACAGTTTTTGCTACGATATCGATCGAAACGTTAACTAATCAACAATCTCTAGATATAGCTAAAGAAAAATCAGAAGTTCAGCAAGCTATTAATACACTTGACCCCAAAACATTTATCATTGATAAAAAGGAAGAACTTGAGTTGAACGAATTAGATAATATTAATAGTTCAACCGAATTGGAATACGGTGAAGCTTATAAAGTATTTATTGCTAATAAAACAGTTATTCAAACCCTAATTGATGGTAAAAATCTTTCTAAAGTATTGCCAAATGCACCTTATCATTGGGAATTTCCTATAACAGTAAAAGAATCTATGAAACCCATAGCCTCTTTTACTGTTGCTTTTGTTGATAATAAGTGGCAAGTTGCAGAAATCGGTGGGTATCTTTCTCCAGAACAAAGTGTCTTTAGCAGCAAGCCTAATGATTTAAATTTACTTTTTAATAATCTCCCATTAGATGAAGCAAATTCCTATTTTCATTTTCGTATTTCTTCTTTACACGCTGATTTTCTTTATCTTGAAGATGCCGATGAAGAATATTTTATTCCCCTAATTCATAGCCGAGATGAATTATATGGTCTTAAAAACAAAACAATCTATACAAGAGACGAAATAGTTTCTGCTCTTGGCCCCAAAATTGAGGAAAACCTAAATAGTTCTAATCCAGCACCTACAGGTAATCCTAACATAAAAAAGATTAAGGCTAATTATATTTTTTATGCTTTCTCATTTATAGTAATTGTTTTTTTAGGATATAAAAAATTATCTAAACAATCTAACATATAGATAGGAATTAAAACGTAAGTGCTTAACAATATAGGGGGATGGTTCTTTTGTCTTGGTCAGGAATCAATGGCATAATAAGCCATATAATTCTGGAAACGGAAAGACAAAAGAAGAACGAAATCGCTGCCGCGATGGCTTTCAGGTCTTAACTTCAAAGAATAACTAAATAAAAAGAACAGAAAAATGAAAAAGTATGCCCTTTTATGGTATTGTTTAATCGCCAAAACCAAACAAACCAGAAAGGTAACATACTTTTTCGTTTATGATTATAGCATTTTTAGGGAACTTAAAATACAAGCTTATGCAAAAGGCTAGATCTCCGCCCGCCACCTGATTTAGTTACAGTCGGTATCCATCAAAATCAGGAGGTTAGGTTTATGAAAGAATACGAAGAAGAAATTGACATGTACTTTGAGCTCAAGGACACCCCCGAATCCTCAAGAGAATCATATTTGCGCAGGGTTCAAGCATTCATCAAATATATTGACGAAAAAGACAAATGCTTGGAAGAGATTGAGCTAAGAGATATTCAGAACTATATCCTTTACCTTAAAAAAGAAAAATGCCTTTCGCCAGGAACCATCAACAACTATATTTCCGCTATCAAGTTTTTCTACACCCATGTACTGGGAAAGGCCTGGGATGTTAAGAAAATCCCACGGATGAGAAGAAGAGCTTCTTTCCCGGTTATTCCACCCAGGCAGGATGTACTGGCTATACTTAACTCCACAACCAATCTCAAGCATAAAGCCATATTGGCTGTGATTTACGGAAGTGGTTTGAGGGTATCAGAGGTGGCTAGCTTAAGAATCTGCGACATCTGCAGTAAAACCATGCGGATACGGGTGGAAAATGCCAAGCATAATACCAACCGCTATACTATTCTATCGGAAACGGCACTTGAGGTTCTGCGTGACTATTTCCGGGCCTACTTGGCTTCCACTGGCTACAAGCCAGAAGATTGGTTGTTTAAAGGGCAAAATGGAACCGGACATATCAACGTAAAGACCATAAAAAACACCCTTATTAGGTTGCGAAGCAGGTTACACCGGGACGTTCTTTGCATAACAAGTATTGTTACGTTAAGAACGTCCCAGTGTAACAATGATTCCATGCAAGGCGGCAAATGATTGTAGAACACCCCTTCGGAACCATCAAGCGAAGTTGGGGTTACAGTTATTTCTTAACCCGCGGCCTGGAATCGGTACGAACGGAAACCTGCCTAGCTTTTCTGGCCTACAACATAAAAAGGGTAATAAATATCCTAGGAGTCGAGGAAATGATAAAGAGGTTGCAACCAGCCTGAGCTGAAAAAGCAACCTCTTTTAATATTTGTGTAATATTGTTTCATTTGGAATGGTTTTCTTGTATAATATTCGGGATTTAAGATTTTTTGCACACCACAGTCTGACGTCCCCTTGTGTCCTCCAGACACACAGATAGTCCAAAAGGAAAGGAGGCACCGCGTGAAAAGAAACAAAACCCTCAAAAGAGAGCGTGTAAACCGCGCGCTGGAGCTCATATTCGATTATCCGCTAACCATTGTGGAGGCCCCGATAGGCTACGGAAAAACCACGGCGGTCCGCGAATTCCTTGCGGCCAGAGGCGTTCCGGTAATATGGACCTCCTTTTTTTCCGAGGATGATACACCGGAGGCATTTTGGGACAGGCTAGCCACGGAAATCGGCATCCTGGACGAAACGGCGGGTATCCGGCTCAAAAGCCTCGGTATTCCTTTCAATGCTCCACAGGCTGCAACGATTATTTCCATTATGAGCGAGCTGGATTACAGCCCCGATACCACGCTTGTCATAGATGATTTTCACCTTGCGAAAAGTATGCGGGTTACCGGGCTTTTCAGACGGTTTGTATCGGAAATGCCGGGGGATTTTCATATCGTTTTCATCACCAGAGATATGTCAAACCTTGACATCGCGGAGCTTTTCGCCAAGGGACGGTGCAATATACTGCCCCAGCAGACGCTGCGCTTCACCGTCGAGGAAATCCGGGCCTACTGCGCTCTAATGGGCTTTCGTCCGGGCGAGGACGGGTTGAAAAGAGTTACAGAATACACGGGCGGCTGGATATCCCTCGCCTATTTGATCTTCCGGGGCATGGAGCAGGGCATCCCGGTGGGCCGGAACAGCGTCATCGATGAGCTGGTAGAAAAGGTTCTCTATGACGCTTACGATGAACCTATACAGAGATTCCTGATGCACCTTTCCGTGATGGACGCTTTTACAGCGGAGCAGGCGCGCTATGTGACGGAGGAAATCCGCGCCGGGGAATTTCTCAAAAAGCTGCGCCGGGAAAACGCCTTCGTTTCCTTCGACGAGGCTGCGGGTGTTTACAAATTTCACAACGTGCTGCTGGATTTTCTTAGAGCCAGGCAGATAGACAGTGCGGAGAGCGCTATACCCTACCGGCGCGTGGGCGAATGGTTTCTTGAACATAAGACGTACAAAACGGCCTATAGGTATCTATTCCGCGCGGGAGAGACGGAGCGTGTCCTTGCTCTGCTCAACGATGAGGACGCCATTACCCACGATTCCGCCGAGTTTGAAGGTGCGATGGAAATGTTCGCCGCCGTGCCGCGCACGCTGCTGTTTAAGTACCCGCTGGCCTATCTGCAATTCATCACCCTGCTGATTTTAAGCGGCGATCCTGCCGCAGTGCGGGACGGCGTTTCACGCCTCGACGAGCTTCAAGGCGTCTACGAACGCTTCGAGAATATTCAGACCATCCGGAAAAATCACGTCCTCGCGGAGATCAGTACCGTGCGGGTCTTCACCGTATTCAACGACGTGCATCAAATGGTCGCCTGCGCAAATGAGGCGCTCCACCTTCAGGAGGGAGGCGTCTCCTGCCTAATGAAGCGGGAGGCCGAATTCACCTTCGGTTCCCCCCATTTCCTGTATACCTATTACAGGGAGCCGGGCAGGCTCCGGGAAACGGCGGATTTCATGGTGTCCGAGTTTCCCGCCTTTTCCAGGCTTGCCAGCGGCTGCGGCACGGGCTGCGACTATGTAACGCTGGCTGAATACGCTCTGGAAACCGGCGACTGGCAGGCGGCGGAGCTCAACGCCTTCAAGGCCATCTACAAGGCCAAGACAATGAAGCAGACCGGCATCGCCCTCTGCGCCGGTCTGACGCTTACACGGTTATATATCTATAAGGGCAAAATTGACGAGGCACTGGAGCATCTGCGCCAGCTCCGGGCTGATGTGACAAAGGATATCAGCACTGGCTACAATACCTCGCTGGAGCTTGCGGAGGGATATGCCTACGCCTGCCTCGCGCAGCCGGACAGCATCCCGGAATGGCTGCGGACGGGCGACATGTCTCCTGCCCGCTTCATGTATCACGGCATGGCCTTCAACTATGTCGTACACGGCAAGGCCGTGCTGCTCTCAAAAGACTACATACGGCTGGAAATGCTGACGGAGGAATGCGCCGCACATTTTTCCATCTTTCATAACCAGCTCGGCTTCCTGCACAATCAGATTCTCGATGCGGCGGCAAAATACCGGTTGTACGGCAGGGAAAAGGGCTGTGCGGCACTGCGGGAAGCCCTCGGCATGGCGCGAGAGGATCATATCCTCCTGCCCTTCGCGGAGTACGCCCCTGCCATACTGGACATGCTGCGGCATATTGCCCAAAACGATTCTCGGGACGATTACATCAAGGAAGTGCTGTTTGCCTGCGAGCAATATCTGGAGAGCTTAAAGCGTACCCCGCAAAGCGCGGCTTCCCTGACAGCACGGGAACTGGAGGTTCTGACCCTGACCGCCGAGGGCCTCAAACGCAGCGAGATTGCCTGCAGACTGGGCGTGTCGGCGGGTACCGTCAAGACGCATCTGGAGAATATCTACCGGAAGCTGGAGACCGGCGGCAAAATGGAGGCCGTCCGGAAGGCCCAAAAGCTGAAATTGTTTTAATTTTTCCACAAAAATCCGCCGTTTGGCAGATACCCGATCAAAAATTGATCCTCTATACTTCCTGTATGGAGGATTTTTTATTGTCTGAAAGCATTTTTCGAAGCGAGGAGGTTTATTTCCATGAGCAAAATGCTTAGGGTTACGACCAACGACGATTACACCCTGTTCGTGGAATTCGAACACGGCAACAAAATCATATTTAACATGCGAGACATGATCAAAACCATGCCTTACTGCAGCCTTGAGGACATCGAACGTTTCAGGGACATCACACTGGAAGAAAAGGCCATCCTTTGGCCCGCCCCCATACCGGGCCAAAGAACCATGCTGCCAATCCGTCTGACCGTAGATAACATGCTGTTCACCATACGGGAATAGGAGGGTAATAATAAATTTTTTTGGGGTTCATAACCCCAAAACCGGAGTTTAGTTCCAGGAACGGTAATAAAACTGAAACATATGCTTGGAACAGTGTATTTTGTTCTTCTTGCCGCCCTGGATTATGCAACGAGGCCGGCCTGGGGAACAGGGATTACTTCTCTTGGATCGATAGCCTGATTGTGTATAGCCATAGGATGCCGGACACGATGAAAAGATAATTGTGTAATAACGTTGACGGAGGGACCAGTGTAATGAAAAGAATCTTCAGACCTATCATCTTGCTCACAATATTTATAGTATCTTTATTTGTGATTCCTACGGTGCTGTTTGCTGTTAAGCCTGGTACCACTTGGGCAGATAATTCAATCAATGATATGTTAACTAATTTGTCGGACAGCTCGCCGGGTAAATTGACAGTCACCTGGTACAATGCCGAAAGAACCAAACTACTTGGAAGTATATTTGATGTTCAAAATGGTGCTCTAGATCAACAGAAAACGGAAGATGCATTTAGAAATCTGGATCGCTCGTCTGTTGTAAGAACGGATTATATCTCAAGTTTAGATTTTGACATACCGGTTAGTGATAACAATACCTGGGTATGGGGTGAAGTAAGCGGATTTATAAAAGTACCTGAATACGGTGTACTCAAAATTGAACCTACCATCGGAACGGCTATGAACTATGTCATTTTAGTAGACGGTGAAGAGCTAATCAATAAATGGGCAACAACCGAACCGACAATCTATTATACTTCTTTTATTCCCAGGCAAACATTCAATAAGGGCGAATACGTTCCATTTACTATACGCATCGGAAGCTTTAACCTCAGCACAGATCAATGCAAAGGATTTTCTTTTAAAGTCCTTTGCGTTCCAGTAGTCAACACCCCGGAAGGTTCAGCTTATAATCTCTTCGGTATCAGCTACCTAACTACGAATCATTTTTATGCTCATCTGTCATTAAAGGACATGCAGAATTTTTTTAAGTTTGATTCCGCCAATTATACCTTGACGCTGGATTCTAAATACCCTTTTCCTGTTGATGAATACGAATATGGTGTTTTAGGCGGGACCAATTTTAAAACCCTGAAACTGGGAACCAACTATATAGATCCGGATACCGGAGATGTGATAGTCCGTTATAAAGCTTACCCCAACCTATATATTACCCTTGGCAGCATAAGTCTGCCCAAAGTAAGTGATCTAAAGGTAACCAGGAGGACGACCGGCACGGCATCGCTGTCATGGTCTGCCCCATCCGGCAGCACGCCAACCGGTTATGATATCTACCGTCAGATCGTGGACGTATCAGACAAGTTTTCGCCCACACCTGTAGTCAGGGTCGAACAGCCGTGGAAAGTTGGCTCGACAACCGGCCTGACTTTTACTGATCAGGGATTGGGCTATGACCTCATATATCAATATTATGTTAAAGCCCAATATTCTACAGGCTATTCTCACCAATCCGATACCGTACGTACAGACTCGGTTAGCACGGAAGGGGTTCCTCCTGCTCCAACGGATTTAAGGGTCAGCGATCAGACCCAAACTAGCGTGTCGCTGCAATGGGGTGTATCTGCGCCCGAGTCCGGGCTTAAGGAATATATCGTCTACCGGAAGAGAATCCCGGTACAAACCATACAAACCTTGAGCGATGGTACAATTCTTCTGGCTATGCCGGCTGATGGAACGCTGAGGGAAATTGGGCGAAGCAAAACGGCCAGGTATGTTGACAGCGGTCTTTCCCTTTTTGATACGTGTGAGTATGCTGTGCAGGCCGTTGATAACAATGGAATACCCTTTTTCATAACTTCCTCCCGGGAGGTATATTTCAAGGATCTGACCCCGCCCACTGCTCCCGGGAATTTCCAGGCCGGCGAGGTCCTGCGACCGGGGAATACTGTTCTTTATAATTTCCCGTCAGATTCAGGGATCAGAAATGTTTTCCTGGGACCCAAGCGGGAAGTTGCCTTGAGATGGCAGCCTTCGACCGATAATGTTGGGGTTGTGGGCTATAATATCTTCCGCAGCGCATATAGTCCTGTTTCTTCTAGAGATGGCTTAGTTGGCAGCTTAATTCCGAAAAAGCCAGTGGGGAGTACACAGGACACCTTCTTTGTTGACAGCGGACTGGAATTTGGCACAACCTATACCTATTATATAGGCGCTTTAGACGCAGCCGGCAATGCATCAACGAATACTCTGCAAATAGGAACTGAAGAATCCGGACTGGCTGGCCTTACCATCGCCAATGGCAGCCAGATCCTGACCCCGGATCCTGCTTTTGTATATTGTGAAACCGCATACCAACTTGATGTGGATAATACGGTTGACTCCATAACTCTTACGACAGAAAAAATTGACTCCCAGGCCACAGTAACGGTAAACGGGGTCCAGACCGCGGAAGATGGCAGTATTGGCCCATTGAACCTTGAGCCGGGTGAAAATATTATAAACATTGATGTAGTGCCCCGAACCGGCTATCAACACCTGGTAAAATCGCAGACTATGCGCTATACCCTGACAGTAAACCGGGCCAACAGAGACAGTCTCCCTGTGCTTACCCTGCCGGAGAGCGGAACGCTTCCAGACGGAGTAAGCACATATAGAGCAGCAGGCAGGTTAGATGTTCAGAATGACCGGGTCTGGACAGGGACTGCCGATTACGGTGACGGTAGCGAAGAAACCCCCCTGCAGCTTACTGCTGACGGTTCTTTCAGCCTGGAACACAACTATCTTGGCAATGGCCAATACATGATCAACGTAGAATTTAAATATGAAGACCTGGGTCTGGTGAAAGGTCATCTGGAATTAACCGTACGGAATGCGGCCCCAGCCCGGGCAGCAGCAGTTCCTATCGTCACCACCACTACGCTGCCCAACTCTACGGCAGGCAGCAGCTATTCCGCGACTCTTAAGGCGGATGGCGACACGTCTGTCATATGGAGTATCGACAGCGGCAGTTTGCCGGATGGTCTGAGCTTGGATGAAAGAACGGGCGTAATCAGTGGAACCCCGATAAGTGAAGGTACTTATACCTTCACTATCAAGGCAACGAATGCCGCAGACAGTAAGTGATATAAAATATCATAAATTGAAGCCAGGAGGTACAACCATGAAACACGCAAAGACCGGTATTTATCTATTGTTGGTGTTAATAGCAACCCTTATCCCTATCTCTTCGTCGGCTGCGGAAAGCTTTTATAATGAAGCTCAAGCTGCAGCCTTAAATCATTTGGGGCTTTATAACGGCATAAGTAATACATCATTCAATCCGGACCTGGGGGCTAGTCTTAACCGGGAAACTGGTGTCGTGATGTTACTAAGGCTCTTAGGTCTCCAAGACGATGCCCTGGCAATGACAGATGCACAAGCCAACACAATTTTACTCAAATTTACCGATGCGGCCCGTATTTCTTCCTGGGCTAAAAAGTCGGTTGCCTATGCCGTTCAAAATGGACTTGTGTTTGGCTTCCCGGATGGAACCTTCGCTCCCCAAGCCAATTTAGTTGGCGAAGCATATTGTTCACTGATTTTGAGACAGCTTGGCTATACTCCTAATTATGATACTGCTGCAGCCGAGCTGGCTAATGCAGGGGGGTTAACCTCTGCTCAAGCTATGCGATTTTCTAACAAGGCGCTAATAAAAGACGACCTGGTCGGGATATCTTATGGGGTATTATCAGCCAAAGATACAAGGGGTGAATCTGTATTAGTTAAGTTAGTTGCTAATAAAGTGGTTGACGCGGGTGCGGTGGCCGATACGGCTTTAATGGTTACGGAAGTGGCCCGGGTCGCCGCTGAGGCAGTTGCTGCCTATGAAGCAGCCCCCATAACAACGCTGGATCAGATAACAGCAGCGGAAGCGCTGGGAATAACAGCCAGCAAGACTGTTGCATTAATTGCCGATGCAAATACTAAAGCAGGACTTGAATCCAGGATTAAAGCACGTAAAGAAAAAGTTGACACAGCAAGAAAGAACCTTCAAGACCCCAAGTCTTCTACGACAACACTTACGTTAACGGTTGTACCTAAGCCTTACGAAGAAAGCTCAAGTAGCTCACATACTCATTCGATCCCTTCGATGAGCGGTACTGTAGCAATTACAGGTACTGAAAAGTATGGTTCAACCCTAACCGCAGACCCGGCAGCCTTACTCAATTCGGGAACCCCAACGTATCAGTGGAACCGTGGTGGAACGGCCATAGGTGGAGCAACAGCATCAACCTATACATTAGCAGCGGCTGATACTGGAGCAGTCATCACAGTAACAGCAACTGCAGACGGAGCAGCAGGAACTGGATCTATTACCAGTGCACCAACAACAGCAATTGCAAAAGCAGATGGACCAGCACCACCAGTGCCACCAACAGAAGCAAGCAAAACAGATACCAGTATTACTTTAGCTGTTTATGATCTGGTTCAATTCAGTATTGATGCCGGGGTTACATGGCAAGACAGTGAAACATTTACGGGCTTAACATCATCCACCACATACACATTTGTAGCCCGAGTCAAGGAAACAGCAACAACTAATGCATCTGCAGCAAGTGCGGGCACAACCATTACAACTACAGCCCCAATTTCATCAGTAGTAGCAACGTGCTCATCTCCGGCAACAGGTGAGCCGGGAACAGATGCAACAGTAGATGGTGCAGCAGGATACATTCACACCTCAACCGTATGGACTGGAAGACTGGGAACAACCTATATAGCAGGCGAAACACCGGAAGCGGTAATCACCCTTACCGCAAAGGCAGGGTATATATTTGCTGCAGACCTGTCAGCAACAGATATTTTGGTAGACGGCGGAACCGTAACATATGAAGCAGGTCAAGGCGTACAGGGTGGCGGAACAAGTGTTATATTTACAGTAACATATCCGCAGCTTCTTATTTAACGCATGCCACAGTTCGCCTTATTGCCTCGGCTGTAAAGTCTGCTAGGATAGAGCAAGCGCAACCAATTTTGTCGCTCAGGGGCTTACCAGGAATGTTGATTTGTCGGATAATAATAGTTTGGAGCATTGTTTAGTAACCAATAGAAAACCCAGTTTTCTCAAGTAATCAAATGTGCGTTTACACGGAATTTGTTACAGACCCATCCTACGCTGTTTTCTTATATTGACAGCAGTTTTGATGAGTAAGATAATTACCTTATATTGTTTGTGGAGGTGTCTATTTGGAGCTTGTTCTGTAAGGAACACGTAATTGCAAAGAGCTTATAAAAGCAATGGATCATTGCTTTATATTGTAATGCAATTTTGTTTTATACAGAACTATGACAAATAGCACTTTTTATAAAGGTCTGTTTTGGGCATAGTAGTTGATACTATGCCCTGTTTCTGTATAAGCACGTGTTTCAATATTAGAAGTATTAATGCTAAACCGTTTCGAATTGAAAGGAGTATGAAGATTATGAAATACAGCAAATCCATAAAGTACGATATGAGCTTTATTAAAGAAAATATTATGGGACCCAATCCCATGAAATTATTAGAAGAACTGCTTTTGATTCATCCTGTTTCATCAGCGGATACGGTTCTTGATCTTGGCTGTGGCCGTGGCGTCACCTCGATTTTTTTGGTAAAGGAATATCAGGCCAGAGTATTTGCAGTTGATTTATGGATTACGCCAACTGAAAATAAAAGGCTTTTTGATGAGATGGGGCTGACCTCACAACAGATTATTCCTATTAAGGCAGAAGCCCATGAGCTGCCTTTTGCGGAAGAATTTTTTGACACTGTGATCTGTGTGGATTCATACCATTATTTTGGGCTTGATAAAGAATATCTTGGAAAGTATCTGCTTCCATTGATTAAGCATGGCGGATATCTTCTCGTTGTCGTACCCGGATTGAAGAAGGAT
Organism: Syntrophomonadaceae bacterium; assembly: GCA_028692415.1. Classification (GTDB taxonomy): domain Bacteria; phylum Bacillota; class Syntrophomonadia; order Syntrophomonadales; family Syntrophomonadaceae; genus JAQUBU01. The sequence continues at coordinate 12,172 of JAQUXM010000067.1, forward strand.
ATTCATGATAATCTGCCGCCGGAAATGTTATTGTCGTGGAGTGCGGAGGATATCCAGACTCTCCATGATGTTGCGTATTGGAAGCAGACCGTTGAAGCTGCCGAGGATGCAGAAATTGTCATGATTGATGTGATGGAGGGCTTTGATGAATGCTGGAATGACTGGCTTGCCTGTGACAATGAATATGCTGTTGACGACCGCAAGGCCATGAATGCAGGGGCTGGAAAATATATGAATTTTATTGCTATGATAATACGAAGAAAATAATCGCAATAAATACAGCAGAATATTTCCCATACAAAGAAAAACATATTACCGATACGCAGTTTAAGTAAACCACATTGTTTATATGATGTAAGGCAGCGGGCATTTTAAACCAGCTCGCTGCTTTTTTTTTGGAGAGTGACAAGGGGACGGGGTTATCGTCACCGTTAAAGAGATTACATTATCCATATAGCATCGGACTTACAATGGGAGTGCAAATTTGACGTTAAAAATGTATTAACTTACGGGCAGGCAGAGTATAACTTTGCAGCCGCCTTCGGGCAGATTAAGAAATTCTGTGGTTCCTCCGTGAGCCTTGATGATCTGCCGAACGATGGTGAGTCCCAAGCCGCGGTTTTGCAGCCCGGCGGAATACCGCAGCCGCCGGATGTGCACCATCAGGGTATTTTCATAGCCGTACAGATCGTCGCCCCACGCGGCCTGGCACAGGCTGTCGCCGGTGACAATGTTTCCCCGGTTTTCGTACAGCTTTTCCAGCAGCGCGAATTCTTTCGCGGTCAGAGTATGCTGACCTTTATTGCTTGTGACTGAACCGCTGTTTAAGTCGACTTCAATTTCGCCCAAACGGAAGACCGGTTTTTTCATTTGCTGGAGAATGGACGTGCACGAGCTTTCCCAGGGTTGGATGCATTTTCTATACCAGTTCCCGATCCTAAACTCCATCATGATGCCGGTCATTGCGGCCGTAGTGGCCTCGCGGCTGTGCGATATCGAACACAA
>JAQUXM010000235.1 GCA_028692415.1 Syntrophomonadaceae bacterium
TAAAAATACAACACCCCGGCAACTGCCGAGGTATAATTTTCTGGAGCGGAAGACGAGATTCGAACTCGCGACCCTCGCCTTGGCAAGGCGATGCTCTACCACTGAGCCACTTCCGCAACAATGCTTTTATATAGAATAAAAATTATACCGTTTAAAGTCAAGTACCTGGATGCGGTTTTAGGGTTAATGAACGTGAAATATCTTTACAAATTTTTTCGCAAATCTATTCATTCCTTTCCTCCATCTTGCTAACATAACCCAGGATTGATCCGGGATTAAGCGAGTTCACCATATTGCTCGGAACTATCACCAGGGATGATTTTTCTTTTATTCCTTCATATAAGATATTCATAGCCCGCAGGCTAAACGCCTCTGGATTGTTGTGATACATTTTGGCGGCTTCCGCAAACTTGCCCGCAATCTCCAATTCGGCGGTACCAAGGATCACTCGCGCCCGCCTTTCTCTTTCCGCTTGCGCTTCCCGGGACATGGCATCCTGTAATTCATCTGGTATCATCACATCGCGTATTTCCACCGATCGTACCGATACACCCCAGGAATCCGTGCGTTTGTCTATCATTACTTTTAATTCTTCATCAATATGCTCTCTCCCTGCCAGCATGGCATATAATTCAGTTTTGCCGATCATATCCCTTAGTGTCGTCTGGGCTGCCCAAAAGACCGCCTTCTGGTACTCTTCCACTTCCAGTGCCGCTTTCATCGGATCATCAACGATCCAAAACATTACCGCGTCCACATTGACAGGCACATTATCCTTGGTTAAAGTCTTTTCCGCAGCAAAAAAAGTGGTACGCACGCGCATATCGACCCATATGGGGGTTTCATCTACCACCGGGATAATAAAGAACATCCCCGGTCCTGCCATTTGCTTAAATTTACCCAAACGCAAGATTACTACTCTTTCCCATTGCTTGGCAACCTTTAGTGACCAGGCCAGTCCCACCGCAATCAATCCTATAACAATCGATAATATAATTTGACCATTCCTCATATATAGATAAATCCCCATAGCTGCTAGAAGGATAAAAACGAGAATGGCCGGTGCATTGGTTCTATCTCCGCGCCCGGTCACCCAACCCTGCCCGGATGAATGATTATCGTCATGACTTGCCATTGCCATCCCCCCATAAATAAAAATGCTTCAAAACATTTCACCTAATACTATTATTTACTAAATCGGCTTAAATATAAACTACAACTATAAAATTTGTAATGAGTGAGGGGTTAGGGGAAGTTCTTAATATGTTCTTCCATGCTTGCTCTGATAAATGATTATCGCCAAGTCCTATCCTGGACACGTTTCCAAAAGACATCACGCCAGCATGGCATGTATGGTTGCAGTTGCTTATTGTTTATTATTGGCCTGTATTACATTCTTCACTGCCGAGGCGGTTAGATAACCACTATGCGGTGCAACCTCCTGCAGCTTGGTGTAGAACTGCAAGGCTTTGTCATTTTGCCCCTTGGCTTGATATATGCAGCCCAGGTAATAAAGACTTTCATCAAAGTAGTTGGTGTCCGGATAATCATCCAAGTATTTGACAAATTTATTTTCGGCATTATCATAATCGTTGGCCAGATAATGAAGGAGGGCAAGATAGTATAAAGCCTCCCGGTTTCGATAAGAGTGGGTATTCATCTCCACCACCATGCCCAGATTGCTGTAAGCCTTTTGCAAATTACCGCAAAGATACGCATTATATCCTTCCATATAATAATGACTCTCCTTACTGTCATCAATGTCCGCTCCCCCGGCTGCGATCTCCTCATTGTTTTTCGCGCTGCTGCCTACAAGACCGGCCTCATTGTACTGGGCAAAAACCGGCGTATTTGAAGTACTCCTGGCTATGTTTTGGTTAAGCAGCGCAATTTGAGTTTGCATATCATGTATCAATGCCTCTTTGTCTTGTTTGGCTAGAAAGAATATTCCTGATTGAAGTATCAAGGCCAGACATAAAACTCCAGCTACACCCCAAGCCAGCATTTTTTTCGATAGAAGCTGTTGCCAGCTAAACCTTGTTGGTTCTGGCTCTTTGCCCCCAATTCGAGGGGCAGTATCAGGAATTACCAGTTCCAAATAATTTAATAGGAGCTGGTTTGAGCAATCGATTTCAAGCCCCTTTTGCCAGACTTTACGTGCCGTATTTTTTTCTGAAGTAGCCAGGCAGGATAAGCCTAACAGCTGGTATACACCAACAAAACCGTCATTTTCTTTGAGCAGATTCCATAACAAGTATTGGGCTTCTTCATAATGCCGGTTTTCAACCTGGTTAACTGCTTCATAATATTTTTTTAGCCAGAATTGGAAGGAAGGACTGTGTAAATCCGATAAAAAAGACGAAGCTTCCGAATTAGCAGCATCCAATTCCATCACTTTTTTCCAGGATGCTTCAGCTTTTTCGAAATCACCCCAGGTAAAATGGCAAAGAGCCAGCAGATTAAGAATTTCTGCATTTTCCGGTTCATACTTTTTAGCAGTCCATAGGTATTCATAAGCCATCGTAATATCGTGAAACCTGATACTCTCCATTGCTGAATCAATTATTGAAGATACTGATATTTCATTAATATCTTTCATTAATTCACTACCCCTCAAATATTCTTTGCCTAAATACTTCTCTAAAAGGAAGAAATATCCTCCTAAATTTTGTATATTTTTTTATCTTTTTCCTTTTAGGACAAAACTCTTGATGGCTAAAATAGCAACTTATGTAGTTCATATTAATATAATGACAATAAAGCGATATAGTACGGTAGTTGCTGCCAATGTGAATAGATTGCTTCACTGCGCTATAGATTGCTTCGCTGCGCT
>JAQUXM010000068.1:0-1418 GCA_028692415.1 Syntrophomonadaceae bacterium
GCCAGTACACCGGTAATGGCCGATGATAATGCCGATAGTACCTATTTGCAGGGGGTAATGCAGTTCATCAAGAACCGTTACAACTATGAAATTGGACAGGGACAACTGACTGAAGGCTCAGTAAAAGGAATGTTTGAGCAGCTCGATGAATATAGTGAATTCTATACCCGGGAAGACGCCCAAAAATTTTTGGAATCTGTTGACGGGAACTATGAGGGTATCGGAATAGCCTTATCCAAGGATAAGGACTATATTGTTATAATTAAAGTATTTCCGGCATCGCCGGCGGAGACTGCCGGTCTGCTGAGCGGCGATAAGATTGTAACGGTGGATCAAAAAGACGTAATCGGCAGTTCCATCGATGAAGTAACCACCTTGATTCGAGGCGAGCGCGGCAGTCTGGTTACGCTGGGTATTATCAGGAACAGCAGCAATAATGTCATGGAAATAAGCGCCAAACGCGAGGGTATAAAGCTCAACCCGGTTAATGGGGAAATCCGGGAAGGAATCGGCTACATATCTATTGATAGTTTCAATTCCAATACCAACGAGTACTTGAAAAATGTACTGAAAGAAATGGATGCGGCCAGGGTCAGCCAACTGATCCTGGATTTGCGTGATAATACAGGGGGGGAGGTTGCCCAAGCCGTAGCCGTAGCCCGTCATTTTGTTCCAGCCGGAACGATTACTACCTTGAAGTTTAGATCCGGAGATGATGATGTATATACCTCAGCACTGGCTAAAGCCAAATATCAAATAGCGGTTCTGGTCAATAAAAATACTGCCAGTGCATCAGAGATTCTGAGCGGAGCGATTCAAGACAGCAAAGCAGGCATACTGGTAGGAAGCAAAACTTATGGCAAGGCGCGGGTGCAGTCGCTGGTTCCTTTTTTGACTCCGGAAGCCTATAACAGGTATTCCCGGCAGTTTAACGATCTGACCGTCGATGCCAACGACCTGATATTACACCATAATATTCAGGCTTCTGACAGTGAGGTGCTGGGCTGGGCGAAAATTACAACCGGTACCTATCTGACCCCGGCTGGAAAGTTTATTGATGGCAAAGGACTGGTGCCGGATATTAATATAGAAGATCCGGGCTTGGTGAATGGCATTGAAGTCAGAAACATATCCCAATTGAACAGGAGTTCCAAACCAAGTCTGAACAGCAGCGACATGAATGTATACAATGCGGAAAAGATATTGGCGGCTGCAGGTTATCAGGTTGATAAGCCGGACCTCAACCTGGATGTAAAAACCTGGGCTGCCATAAAGAAGTTTCAGAAGGAAACCAAGCTCTACCCGTCGGGCGTTTTGGATTATGCAACTCAGGAAGCCTTTAACAAACAGAGGCAGAAGCTGCTGCTTAGATTTGACCTGCCCTATGCCAAAGCAATTGAATATCTTAAATAGGGAAT
>JAQUXM010000068.1:1518-12806 GCA_028692415.1 Syntrophomonadaceae bacterium
GCAATGACAGGCTTAATCGCTTGCCGTTATTGTTTTCATAGCAATGACAATTTAGTTGTGTCGCATAATATGCCAACTACGAAAGTTGAGTTATATAAAATTTTAGCACCGCAGCAATGCGGTTTTTTTTATATCAAAAAGAAATTCACCACTTGGTGAAAGGAAATATAAGCCAGAGGTGTAATGAATATAGAAACAATAATGGTGAACGACAGCGAGCATCAGAAGTTTCCGCCGTGTCCCCTCAGGGGAAAGGGCAAATGACTGCTTGGCGGTTGAAAGCTAACAGAATAAGAACGGAGGCATAGTCGGTGAAGAAAAAGATACTTCTTGGATTGGGTTTGATAATCCTGGTGGTGGGGGCTTGGATGATTTTTGATTATTATCATTATTTTCCACCCGGGATAGCTCAGCCAGAGATCAGGCAGCAGGCTGAAGCTATATTGAAACAGGAAGCCCCCAGCCTGATCCGCAACAACATGGACCCCAACACGCGCAAGGAATTCCGCCGCCTGGATATCCTCGCGGTTGAAGAATTAAAGGGCAAGACCTATCTGGTATTCAAAATGGATTATGAATGGGTCGGACCTGCCGAGGCTCTGCCTTACGGGTTTAACAGCGGGGGTTACATTTTAGGCCTGCGCAGGGTAGAGCAGAAGTTAGGAGGAATCTCGCTTCAGGACGGTATGGAGTTTGAGAGCAGTTATCAGGGCGCAGGACCGGTAGATTGCGGTCAGGATGAAGATGGGGTATTCTATGGCTTTTGTAAAGATCCCCGGGTGAGCCGGGCTTCATTGGAAACCCAATCCGGGGAAAACATCTCGCTGCAGATTAAGCAACGGGTAATCCTCGCTCAATTAACACCGAATATGGAGTTTTATCCCCATTTTTATTCCGGTGACAAGCTTGATAGCGAAGGAGAAGGAGCATCAGCAGTACCTGCAGGGCATGACAATGAAATAGAACTATCCTATGGCATGAGAATAGCGTTTATATCCAAAGACGAAAAAACCTATCAGCAATATACCAACACCCCTATGGAGTGGTGGGCCTTGAAGGCCAAGGACAGCAGCTATTTAAGAGCCAATGATGTGGATGCCATTTGGGTATTCCCGGACCAGCAGCAGGAAGCTCTGCAGGGCGAGGTTGGTACTAATCTAAGGGCATTGGCCTTGGAAGGCATACCGGTATTATTTATAGGACTTAAGGAAAGCAATGTTCTGACGCCGGTCTTTCAGCTTAAAAGCGAGCCGGCTCAGGAGGTGGCCAAAGACGATATTGAAGCCTTGTATGTTGGCAAGGATGCGAATGGCAGTCTGCAGTTAGGTACGATAAGTGTGGAAGATGAAGCGGTTTTTCCGATTATGCAGAAGTCTATCAGCTTGAGGTATCAACTGCTGGATTACAAAGTAGCTCAGAGCCAGAGCAGCAATGGCATCACTAATAAAAGTGGAACGGCCAAGGCAGTAGCGGTACCCTCTTCAAGCGTTGTACGGCCCGGCGGCACTGGTACCGCCAGCGGCTCAGGGAGTACAAAGGGGGTTACAAAATGAGCGTCCGTTCAGGATTTTTAAACCATTTATTCTTCGCGATCTGCTTCATCCTAATATTTGGCCTGCTGACTTGCGAAGCTGCTGCTGATGAACTGGTGACATTGAAGGCGGAAGCTGGTTTCAACGGTTGCAGCAGGTCGGGTCAGGCCTTTCCCGTGCAGGTTACGGTTGAAAACCAGGGGCCGGAAATCAAGGGTACACTGGAATTCAGCACTACTTATAACGGCTCTCGCATCTTGCACAAGAAGGAAGTGCAATTACCCCGCGGGAGCAAGAAACGGGTAAGCATGTATATCCCGGCTAATGAAGCAACAAATTATACCCTGGACTTGATGGGCGGCGGTAAAAAAATAGCCAGTACCAAGGTCCGAATCACAATCCTCCAGCCCCAGGAAGTGCTGGTGGGAGTTCTAGCTTCCAATCCTGCTACCTTAAACCACCTGAATGCGATAAAACTGCCGGCTGAGGGGCAAAGAATCAGTGTATTCAGTTTGCGTGCCGAAGATATCCCGGAAAACAGCCTCTTATTGGAGAGCATTGATCTTATAGCCCTGAATGATTTTCCGACCTCGCAGCTTTCCTCCCGGCAGCTAGCCGCGATTCAGGCCTGGGTGGAAAGGGGCGGAACAATGGTGATGGCCGGGGGACCGAACTGGCAAAAGACTTTGTCGGCTCTGCCGGCAGCCATGCTGCCGGTTCAGGTAAGTGGAAGCCGCACCCTGGGCGGGATTTCAGGCTCGGGTAAACTCGCCGCTTTAAACTGGCCGGCGGGCCCTGCTTTTATTGCCAGTGAAGCTAAAATCACCAGCGGCCAGGCTTTGCTTCTGGAAGGCAGCCTGCCGCTCATTGTGCAAAAAGAAAAGGGCAAAGGCAAGTTAGTGTACATGGCATTTGATTTGGCTATGCAGCCTTTTGCCAACTGGACCGGTAATGCGGATTTATGGACTGAGCTGTTGACCCGCTTTGATCCCCATCATATGATCAGTACAGGTAGCGCCCGGGTGATGAATCAACGGCAATATCAACCCCAGGAAATGACCTGGGTTTTGCGCAATATTCCATCTTCCGGGCTGCCTTCGGCGGCCACTCTGACCCTGGTATTGCTGGCATACGTGCTGCTGTTGGGACCAGGTATTTACCTGCTCCTGAAAAAATATGACCGCCGGGATTGGGGCTGGCTGGCCATACCGCTGTTGGCGGTGCTGATGTTCAGTTTTACATATTGGGGGGTATTCAAGGCAAAAGGCCGGGATGTATTTACCAATGTAGTATCCTTGTTAAGGATTGAACAGGACTCGGATTACAGTCGCCTCACATCTTATATCGGGATTTTTGCCCCTACCAAAAGTAATTATACTTTAGCCCTGCCGGCAGGAGAAATGGTCGATGTACTGCCCAGCAATGATTCCGCAATGACGAGGAAAATGAGCTTGATGATGGCTAACAATCCCAGTGCCGTCAAGACCCCGGCTTTAGCTACAGTTGTACAGGGTGAAAACCCTCAGGTCCTGTATACTGATTCGAGCCGCTGGTCGATGCGTTGTATACTCTCCGAAGAAAGCATTCGGCAAAGCGGTAAAATTCAGAGCGATCTGCAGAGCAAGCAGGATGGGATAAGCGGCAGAATAAGCAATCAAAGCGGGCATACCCTTACTGATTGCCTGGTGTTTAATCGTTATGGCTACCAGCGGATTGCTCGCCTTGGTCCGGGTGAGACTGCTCAAATCAATATTTCCCTGCGCTTTTCACCATCACAGGGTCCGGCGTTCAATCGTATATTTGAACGATATCCGATTCATCGTCCCCAGGAGTTGAATAGGGCTTATAACCGGGATACCCAGATAAACCGGCAGCTTATGGAAACCCTGTCCAACAATTCTGATGTTTTTAATGAACCACTCATTTTTATGGGGCATTCGGCTGAACCGGCTGGAGAAAAGGCAATTGGGCAAGACCGGGGTGAGAAGTATTATAATACCATTGTGGTATCCAATCTAAAGTTAAATTTTGACCAGCAAAAGCAGGTAGAGATTCCTCCCGGCATTATCAACGGTAGTTTGACTGCTTCGGATGGGCGTAATCTCTTCCAGGATAGCTGGGGTTATTCCGTAGATTCCGGCAGTGTAAGCTTTAATCTGGAATTGCCTTATCCAGCCTCTGAGCTTGATCCCCGGGAACTTAAGATATATATTGGCTCCAATGACTATCGCCGGGCGGGCTTGATGAAAATCAAAATTTATAACCAGGCCCTTGCCCGCTGGGAAGATTTCACTTATCAATCCACCGGAATACCTCTGCAGCCCGCTAAATCATACATCTCGGGCGACGGTTTAATCAAGGTTACAATTGCAACTCCCGAGGATAAAGGCAATACAAATATTAATGTTTCCAATGTTACTTTAAGCTTAAAAGGCAGCCTGCTTAAGGAGCTTAAATCCGGAATGGGATTACCCGATAGTGGAAAATCGTCGGGAGGAGGTGAATAGAATGCTGGTACTTGAAAACTTGTGCAAGAACTATGGTAAGTTTGTCGCGGTAGACAATCTTTCCTTGCAGGTAAATGAAGGTTCGATTTTTGGTTTTGTAGGTCCGAATGGAGCCGGTAAAACCACCACTATGAAGATACTGGCTACTTTGCTGCGTCCCAGTTCAGGCCGAGCCTGGATAGCGGGGGAGGAAGTAAGCTCCCGGCCCAAGCAAATAAGGCAGTTGGTGGGCTATATGCCGGACTTCTTTGGGGTTTACGACGATTTGAAGGTTGAGGAATACCTGGATTTTTACAGTGCCAGTTATGGCATACCCATGCTGCAAAGAAAAAAAATCATTAACGAACTCCTGGAACTGATGGACTTGAGCCACAAACGCGAAGCTTATGTGGATTCTCTGTCCCGGGGGATGAAGCAGCGCCTTTGTTTGGCGCGTTGTCTGGTGCATGACCCGGCTTTGCTGATTCTCGATGAACCGGCTTCCGGTTTGGACCCCCGTGCCCGGGTAGAAGTCCGGGAAATTCTGAAAGAGTTGAAAGCAATGGGCAAGACCATTATTATCAGTTCCCACATTCTTCCCGAACTCACGGAAATGTGCAGTCATGTGGGAATTATTGAAGCGGGCAAAATGGTAGCCAGCGGTACCGTGGAACAAATAGTGAATCGCAGTCAATCCACCCAAGTCCTGGAAATCAGGGTTCTGGACCAGCTGGAGGAAACCCGCGCGGTTCTTCAGGATTTGGGATATACTGCAGCTATAGGTGAACGTAATACCCTGGAGATGCCTTTTACCGGTGATGAGAGAGAGATGCACCATATTCTGGCTGCTCTCTTTGCTGCCGGGATTCCGCTGGTGTCTTTTGCCGAGTCAAGAAACAACCTGGAGAATATATTTATGGAGCTTACGAAAGGAGTGGTGCAATAATGAAAACACTGGTGTTAAATCCCATACTGGGCAAGGAATACCGCTCCCGGATGCGAAGCTGGAAGTCTCCTTTAATCATCAGTCTTTATTTAGGACTACTGGGTCTTATTACACTGGGGTATTATTGGGTTCAACAAAAAAATATTTTTTATACCGGGTTTGGACCTGATGTGGGGCCGCAGATTTATGTCCTGCTCACCTATTTCCAGCTGCTGCTTATTTCCTTCGTAACCCCGGCGCTTACAGCCGGAGCCATAAACGGGGAAAAGGAGCGGCAGACCTTTGACCTGCTGGTTTGTACCAGACTTTCGGCGGTATCCATCGTCTTAAATAAATTGCTGGCTTCATTGGCTTACATCATTTTGCTGGTAATAGCATCGCTGCCGGTGTTTGGCATTGTGTACTTCTTTGGCGGGGTGCTGCTCAGTGATATCGGCCGGGTCTTCATGGTCTACCTGGTTACGGCGGTCAGCTTTGGAGTCATAGGTATATTCTGTTCGAGCTTATTCAAACGGACCCAGATTTCCATGGTAGTCAGCTACCTGCTTATTCTTTTTCTGCTGGTGGGAACAATTATTTTGACGGCCTTTATACAGGGGATACAATCTTCACCCTATCAAAGCAGTACCGCTGCCTTTATATCCTATCTAAATCCGATGATAGCTCTGGCTTCCATCTTTCCCAATCAGGGGCAAAATCTTGGTATCATCAATGATATTTTGCGTTTGGGGGTTGCCATGCCAAACAGTCTGAATCAAACAACCCTTAGTCCCTGGGCTTATAATTTTATTATTAACGCTGTGATGGCTGTAATTTTATTATTAATCGCAATCATTCGTATTGATCCGGTGGGGCGTTTTTCCTGGCTGCGCAGATCCGGCAGCCAGCAAAACAAAGTTGTAGCTACCGAAGGGCCGGACCGCTCCGGCATGAAAGGCGATATTATTGAGGATGAAATCAGCAGTTGAAGACCGTATGGCAATAAGCAAGCTTCTGTTACCGGTTCGCCGCCGGATCATGGCCCAGCATTATCTTGAATACCTGCTGCGCGGGCTTCTGGCTGGACTTGCTTTGTCAGTTGCGTTTCTAATCATTTCCTTTATCGTTCCCTGGCTGGAAGTAGGTCAAATATGCCTGCAGACTGTATTGGCAGCGATGCTGCTGGCTTTGCTGCTGGCCTGGGGCAGTCAGCCTGATCTCTGGCAGACGGCCTGTCTGGTCGATAACCGGGGATTAAAAGAGCGTGTTAGCACGGCCCTGGAATTGATAGACCAGGAATCGGCCATGGCTCTCCGGCAGCGTCAAGATGCCTTGGAACAATTGCGGGCTTACGACTGGCGAATTCATTTTCCCTGGACTTTACCGAGATTCGAAACCCGGCTGTTGGGAGCAGCGATCTTGGCTTTGGCCTTATTATGCCTATTGCCCAATCCCCAGCAGGAGCAAATTGACCGGCAGTTGGCCATAAACCAGGAGATAAAGCAGCAGGAGAAAAAAATTGCGGCCCTGAAGAAAGAGCTGCAAAAAAAAGAACAGGCTGTTTCGGATACCCAGCGCCAGGAAGCAGTTAAAGCCCTGCAGGAACTGCAGGAGAGTTTAGGGCAAAGCAGCGGCCTGAAAACTGCCCTCCAGTCTTTAGCACTGGCTGAGGAGAAACTGGCTGCGCTGAACGAGGCCGAACTCCAGCGGGTAGAACCCGGAGCCGCCAAATCCGGGGTTTCCCCGCATGATGGCAAGCTTGCTCCTTTAAATGAAAGAAGTAATACAGCACCTAAAAATGCTGACGGTGATGCTAATAGCGAACAAGCAAGAACATCAAAAGCAGCCGGAGAGGTGTCGAATTCTGGCCGGCCAAGCAGCAATACCCAAAGCAATAGTGCGGTTTTGGCAGATTTGCAGAGAGCCGTGCAAGGTATTGGGGATGCTCGTATGGCTTTACTGGGTGCAGCCAGCAGTCCCAATGCGCAATTGGCAGCGGCTTCTGGCGGAAGGGCCGGTACTGGTTCTGATGCCCGGTCAAACCAGGGTGCAAGTGACGGGACTAACGCAACTGCGGCTAGCGGTATGGAAGGAAACTCTGATTCGCCCGGAAGTCCCGGAGGAAGCAACAGTTCAGGCTCTGTGGCGGGGCAGCAGGGAACGGGAAATGCCGGCTCCGGCAACAGCGGCAGCGGAAATCAAGCAGCCGGGGGAAACAATCCCGGTAGTGGCAGCGGTCCCGGCGCTGGGCAAGGGAGCGGCAACGGGGACGGCTCATCCGGTCAAGAATCTGAAAGTACCCCCATGCCGGGGAGTGGTTTCCCGGATATGAAGTCTAAAGCATACGAAAAAATATATGACCCCGAACGTCCGGGGCTAAATGGTGAAAGCTCGGTTGTACGAGGTAAAGCAGGGAACGGTCCGCAGCAGAATGTGGAAATAGATGATCCTGCTCTAATGCCCGGGCTGTTAAGACCTTATCAGGAAGTGATCGGGCGTTACAGCCAGGCGGCCCGGGAATCCCTGGGGCGCAGTTCGGTACCGGCTGGAATGAATGAGGTCGTAAAAGACTATTTTTCATCCCTGGAGGAGGAATAGGGTGAGGAGGAGTATATGAATATCGAAGATTTCGCAGTCAGGGTCAAGGATATAGAAAGTGAAATTGCTCGCGTAATGGTAGGACAGAAGGAGATTATTCGCCATACCCTGATCTGTCTGCTGGCCGGAGGGAATGTGCTGCTCGAAGGGGTGCCGGGCTTGGGCAAGACCATGCTGGTTAAAACCATTAGCCAAGTCTTGAGCCTCGAATTCAAACGCATCCAGTTTACCCCGGATTTAATGCCGGCCGATATTGTAGGAACCAGCATCATTAGTGAGGAAGCTGATGGTAAAAGAACCTTTCAGTTTCAAGCGGGGCCGATTTTTGCCAATTTGGTACTGGCCGATGAAATAAACCGGGCGACCCCGAAAACGCAAAGTGCCTTGCTGGAGGCCATGCAGGAAAAGACCGTTACGGTAGGACCCAGAACCCGGGAGCTGCCCCGGCCCTTTTTTGTCCTGGCCACCCAGAATCCCCTGGAGATGGAGGGGACCTATCCGCTTCCCGAAGCCCAAATGGACCGGTTTTTATTCAAATTGCTGGTCCGATTTCCGGATGAAAATGAACTGGGCAGCATCATTGGGATGTCCAGTACTTCAGACTTGCTTGAACTGAGCAAAATAAGTGACGCAACTGAGCTTTTGACCATGCGCAGCCTGGTTCAGGAAGTACCGGTGGCAGAGAGGGTTAATCGCCGGGTAGTACATATGATATTGGCATCCCACCCGGACCACTCCCTGGCTCCGGAAAAGGTACGAAAATATGTACGTTATGGCGCTTCCCCCCGGGGCGGCCAGGCCCTATTGGCCGGCAGCAAGGTTCGTGCCTTGATGGAAGGCAGGTATAATGTAGCCTTTGAAGATATTGAGGAGTTGGCTTATCCATCCTTGCGGCATCGGATCTTGCTCAATTTTGAAGGCGAGGCCGAAGGTATTGCCGTTGATGACATTATTGCCGACATACTGGAAGCAACGGCAAATGGGTGAGGCGTCAGGGGTAAGGTGTAAGGGGAAGAATAGCCTATTAATTGTCTTCAAAGCGGATTGTAACCATGGTTGTTGTACTTGATGGTCTTAAGGGATTTCAAAAGGTTTAATACGTAAATAGAGTTTTAATGAGGCACGGTCATTGCTATGAAAACAATAACGGCAAGCGAGCTCCAAGCCTGTCATTGTTATGAAAACTCGCGTATTTGTCATTGCGAGGAGCGTAAGCGACGCGGCAATCTTTCCCGGGCATTGTCAATAAATGAAAAATGCTCTAACGCTTTTCGTTTATCGTGGCGGGTTATTACCTGTGAGAATTGCGAGCGTAGCGAAGCAATCTATAAACAATTTTATAAAACTTCCCAGTCTTAATTATAACCGTACAATTTGTTTGTTATAGGCTGCATATAGAAAATAAGATTGCCGCGCTACGCTCGCAATGACATTTCAGCAGCTACCGCACTGTATCGTATTATAAGTCAACTGCGAAAGTTGAGTTATTATCAAATTTGAGTCGTGTTTTCATGGATGTTTTGACTATGGGTATTGGAAGATTAAAACTTGAATGAGGATAAGATGAATACCATATTTGACAAGGGTTTTTTAGAACGTCTGGAACATTTAAGCCTGCTCAGCAAAAGGCTGAGGGCCGGGCATAACAGCGGCAACCGGCGCTCGCCGGTAAAGGGGCATTCGGTTGAGTTTGCCGATTTTCGCAGCTATACCGCCGGGGATGACTTTCGCTATATCGATTGGAATACTTATGCACGCAGCGATAAGCTTTTTGTAAAGTTATTTATGGAAGAGCAGGATCTCTTAGTTAATATATTTTTGGACAGCAGTTTATCCATGGATTGGGGAAAGCCTTCCAAAGGGCTGCTAGCCAAGCAATTGGCTGCGGCCTTTGCTTATCTGGGTTTGGCAGCTTATGAGCGCGTTGCTATAGCTGCCTGTTCGGATTCCCTGCTTGATTTTCTGCCCCCCCAGCGGGGAAGAGCAAACCTTGAAAAGACCTGGCATTTCATAGATCAGATACCATTTCAGGGGCATACCGATTTGAATAAAGCCCTAAGAGCCTTCGGCCCCTATGCAAGGGGACCGGGAATTTCTATCATTGTTTCCGATCTGCTGGCTCCCGCCGGTTTTAAAGAGGGGCTTAAATATCTGCAATATTTGCAGCAGGAAATTATTCTGCTGCAAATCCTGGCACCGGCGGAAATTGACCCGGATTTACATGGCGACTGGCGGCTGATTGACAGTGAGACTGGAGAAGCCAGGGAGATAACGGCCAGTGCCCAATCATTAAAAGCCTATCAAGCCAAGCTCCAGCAATTCACCGGAGAAATCAGGGATTATTGCCATAAACGCGGAATGAGATTTCTGCAGTTTTCCAGCGCGGATGCTTTTGAGGACGTAATTCTCTACAATTTGCCCCGCGCTGGAATATTAAAATCCTTTTAATAATAAGCACGAATAACATGCACGAAAATTTCAGATCTAGCGGGTGTTGCTTGAACAGACCGAAAATAATGGTGTGCAGCAAACCCGCAACAGATAAGAAGAAATTGGACAACTACAAGTATTTGAGGAGGATAAGGATTTGCAGCTGCTTAACCCGGCGGCGTTGGGTTTTGCCTTTATCATACCGCTGATCATAGCACTTTATTTACTGAAACCTCGCTACCAGGAAATCATGGTTTCCAGCACCTATCTCTGGGAGCAGGTATTGCAAGATATGGAAGCCAGTACTCCCTGGCAGCGGCTACGCAAGAATCTGCTATTGATTCTGCAGCTGCTGGCAGCTCTTCTTTTACTGAGCGCACTGAGTCGTCCCTGGCTGGCCGGCGGTAACAACACGGATCGCAACCTGTTTGTGGTTTTGGATTGTTCAGCCAGCATGCTGGCCAGTGATATCCAACCCTCCCGCTTTGCTGAAGCCCAAAGGCAGGCGGGCCAACTGATTGATGGGATGAGCTCCCGGGATCAAATGACCCTGATCGCGATGGGAGATCAGCCGAAAATACTGCTGGCGGCCAGCCATGACCAGTTGCGGCTGCGCCAGGCTCTGCATGAAGCCCGGGCCGGCAACGGGGCAGCAGCACTTGAACCGGTGCTTTCCCTGCTGGCCTCACTCAGTGAGAACAGCCCCAACGGGGTTGTAATTATGTTCACGGATGGCCGGACACTGCCCTTGAAGAATGAGCTAGTCCTTAACTGCCCCTTGGAAATACGGCGGCTGGGCAAGTCCAGCGATAACCTGGCCATCAGCAATCTTGCCACGCGCCGCGAAGGCTCGAAGATATATACGCTGGCCAGGGTAGAAAACTATGGGGAGCAGGATGCAGCAAGTGATATTGAATTGTGGGCCGACGGGAAGCTTTTTGATGCCAGGCAGTTAAGCGTTAAAGCCCATGAAAGCCAGGAGGTAATATGGAGCGAACTGCCATCCGGTACTCAAACTATAGCAGCATATATTGCGAACGAGAGTGAACAGCAGAAGTACCCGAAGGGTGAAGCTCGGCTGGGAAGCCCGGATTACCTGCCAACTGACAACCGGGCTTTTGCGGTAGTGGACAAAATAGCAGAGCAACGAGTTTTGTTGGTGAGTCAGGGCAATATATTTCTGGAAAAGGCACTGCAAACCAAACCCGGTTTAAAACTCTTTAAAACCCCGGGGAAAAGCTATGGCCCGGCAATGAATGATTATGACCTGTATATTTTCGATGCTTACCTCCCCGACCGCCTTCCGCCGGGCAGTAC
>JAQUXM010000069.1 GCA_028692415.1 Syntrophomonadaceae bacterium
ATTAAAAGATATGGAAAAATGGGATGGTACTCAGGTGGAGCTGCCGGTAGGCCCTGCTCAAAAACACGATAAACAAGAGGTAAAAGCCTACATATGATAGCTATAATTGATTATGGAATGGGCAATGTGCGTTCAGTGTTCAATGCCATGGAATACCTGGATTATGATAGTATAATCAGTAGCGATTACTCCGACATTGAACACTGCAGTCATATAATTCTTCCGGGGGTAGGAGCTTTTGCCGAGGCCATGAAAAATATAAGAAAGCGGAGCCTGGATAAAATTCTGGAACAGGAGGTCTTGTATAAAGGCAAACCATTCTTGGGTATATGTCTGGGCATGCAATTATTAGCTTCCAGCAGTGAGGAATTTGGAGTTCATGACGGGTTAGGCTGGTTTAAGGGACAGGTATTAAAACTTAAAGCCGAAGAAGATGGCTTAAAAATGCCCCACATAGGTTGGAATGATATAAAAATATGCAAAGAACATCCAATTTTTAAAGGCCTGAACCAAGATACAGCAACTTTCTATTTTGTTCATAGCTTTCATTTGAACTGTAAAGACGAAAACGAGCAGTTGGCTTACTGTGAATATGGAGAGAAATTTACCGCTGCGATCTTTCGTGATAACATTGTTGCGACCCAGTTTCACCCGGAAAAGAGCCAGGATAATGGACTGTTGCTTTTGAACAATTTTGTGTGTTGGAGACGGGCTGATGCTTAAAAAGAGGATTATACCCAAATTCCTAATACAAAACGGACGTCTGGTAAAAGCCCAACAATTTCATAATAATTTTCGCGAGGCAGGCAACCCGGTAAGTACTGCGAGGGTATACAATGATTACGGTGTGGATGAGATTATTTTTCTAGATATCGAAGCCAGCCCCAGTGGCCGGCAGACTGTTGTGGAGGTTATTAAAAAGGCTTCGGAAGCGATATTCATGCCTTTTACCGTGGGGGGAGGCATTAGATCAATAGCAGATATTAACGAACTATTGCGGGCCGGTGCCGACAAAGTGGCAATCAATACAGCAGCACTTGACAATCCGGTATTTATAGAACAGGCTGCCTATAAATACGGCAGTCAATGCCTTACTATAGCGATTGACTACCGGGAGGTAGAGAAGGGCAAATTCAGAGTTTTCAGCAATGGCGGTTATCGAATCACTGATTGGGATCCTTTGGAGTGGTCGCGGAGAATGGAGGCAGCCGGGTGTGGCGAGATAATCCTATGTTCTATTGATCGGGATGGTATGATGAGCGGCTATGATCTGGATATGCTGGAAAAGGCCAGTGCCATGCTTAGGATACCCGTCATAGCCTCCAGTGGAGCAGGCAGTCTGGAAGATTGTTGCCGGGCTTTTGAATCCGGAGCGGCAGCGATTGCTATAAGCAGTATGTTTCTTTTTACAGATCATAGCCCGATTAAAGTTCGCTCCTACTTGGCCTCTCAGCATATCAGTGTCCGAGCCAGCAGGAATAGTCGCAATTAGAAAATAATAACGAGGCTAAAAGATGCCTCCTTTTCTTAAAGCGGTCGGGTTCCTATTAACAAAACAGGCAGTGGGGTTCCAATACCCTGACTCGTTACAGCGGTGTGTTGGAACTGCTCCACAGTTTCTTCCGATGCTTAAAAAACTGGATTAAGATAAACAGGCGAGGTGAACAAGCATGTACATTTCTATCGGTTCAGAGGGCCTGCAAAAATACCTGTGTACCCAATTAAACAACTTTTTTCCCGATGGGGATATTATAACGCCAGCTAATTTTTCAAAGAACTGGGATATTATTATCCAGCGAACCGAATATTGCTTCGCTCAGGTAAATAACAAGTATTTCCATAGGGATTCCCGGGTATTTTTTAACCACTTAAATGGTGATCATTATGCCATGTTTTTGTATTTTGCCGCCAATACCCTCTATCAAGAAAGCCAAGACCAGGAACTGGCCAGCAAATTATTTCTCCTAAATAAGTATTTGCATGCAATTGATGCATTCTACGAGGTGCAATTACCCGACATTTTCCTCTTTGTTCATCCGCTCGGTACGGTTTTGGGACGTGCTAAATACGAGGATTATTTTGTGGTCTACCAGCGTTGCAATATTGGCAGCAATCATGATAAGTATCCGAGTTTGGGCAAACATCTGAGCATGCATCCCGGTTCAGCTGTTTTAGGCGATTGCCAGCTTGGCAGCAATTGCAGCTTGGCCGCCGGGGCATTGCTGATGGATATGGATTTGGAGGATAACCAGGTTTATTTTGGCAATCCGCAGGATTATAAAAAAAAGACCAATAGTTCTAAGTTGTCGATATGGCGGGAGGGCTAAACGCATCCGCATCATTGCATTATTTAAATAAGGCATTAAGGTGATTAATTTCATGAGCAAAGATTACAAAAAATATTTGATAGACCGGGAAAGAACTCTCCGGGAAGCCATGGAACAACTGGACAGGATTGCTGCTCGCAATGTTTTTGTGGTAGATGAAAAAGACCTTTTGTTAGGTTCTTTAAGTGATGGCGATATCCGGCGGGCCATACTAAAAGGGGATAGCATCGAAGACAAAGTGGAGAAGCAGATGAATTCGCGTCCCAGGTATGTTAAACAGGGAGTTACGAGCAGGGAAGAACAGATAAAGAAGCTAATGCTGGAGTTCGGTATTGAATCAGTTCCTATTCTGAATAAAGAAAATGCTGTTTTGGAAGTTGTAAACTGGTTGGAAGTCTTTAATCAGGAACGCGATGCTGCTTATCCGCTACAGGATAACCGGGTGTTTATCTTGGCCGGGGGGACGGGTTCCCGACTGGAGCCGTTTACGAGGATACTTCCCAAACCGCTTATTCCCATTGATGAACAGCCCATGGTGGAAAAAATAATGGATAAATTCTGCTATTATGGATTTAGTAATTTTATTCTTTCCCTATATTACAAGGCTGAAATGATTAAGTTGTATTTCAGCGATTATGAAATAAAAAGCAAATATTACAGTATTGACTATGTACAGGAAGAGTTTCCGCTTGGTACTATTGGCAGCCTGTATTTGGCGGCTGATAAATTGCAGGCCAGTTTTTTTATAAGCAATTCAGATATATTTATTGAAGCAGATATAGGTAAAATACTGCATTTCCACCAGGGATCAGGAGCTATTCTGACCATAGTGGGCTGTGTCAAGAACAATGTCATCCCTTATGGGGTCTTAAATACAGATGGAGGGGGATACCTGCTCAGCATACAGGAAAAGCCTGAGTATAAAAATATCATTAATACCGGGGTATATGTTGCTGAACCGGAGTTAATCAAATACATCCAGCCTGGGCAGCACCAGGATATGACTGACGTTATTGAGCATATTCTGCAGGAAGGCAGAAAAATCAGCGTCTATCCAATATTGGAAGAACAATGGTTTGATGTGGGACAATGGTTGGAGTTTGAAAGAACCAGAAAATATTTTGAAAAACAAAGCTAAGATGGGGGTAAACGATGAATATTTTATTTTTAATAACTGCCCGGGGTGGTTCCCGTGGAGTTCCACGAAAAAATATTCGTGAAATTGCCGGTTTGCCCTTGCTGGTTTTTAAAGCTCGGGCAGCCGTGAAATCCGACTATTGCACCCGCTTGATTGTCAGTACTGATGACGATGAAATAGCTAGGGTAGCCAGGAAGTATGATATTGAGGTGCCCTTTATGCGACCTGTTCAGCTGGCTACTGATGAAGTCAGCAGTATAGATGTAATACTTCATGCCATGCAATGGGTTGAACAAAACGATCCGCGAAAATATGATGTCCTATGTCTGCTGGAACCCTCTACACCATTTTTGACCCATGAAGATGTAAACCGGGCGGTGGAACTCTACCAGGCCAAAGATGCTTTGGGTGTACTGGGGGTAAGGGAGGTACGGGATAATTATCTTTTTGTAGCGGAGATAGGCGAAGACCTTAATATGGCCGCGCATTTTGAAAAAATGTGCGGCAATTACCATACTCCCCGACAAATGCTTAAGGCTGAATATACCATGAATGGAGCCATATATATGGTGGATTGGGAATATATGAAGCAAAGCCGCACCTTTCATAGTCCCCGTACCTATGCATATCTAATGCCGGAGACAAGATCCATCGAAATAGATAACATGGATAATTTTCATTATGCTTCCTTCCTTGTAGAAAAAGGAATTGTTGACATTCACCTGTGGGATGATAAGGAGAATAAGCTATGAGCAATAATAACGATTATCAAAGCAAAGCCCATTGTTATATACCCGGCGGCGCACATACCTACAGTCGGGGTGACGACCAGTATCCGGTAAATGCGCCGCCTGTTTTAGCGAGAGGTGAGGGGGCTTATGTCTGGGATGTGGATGGCAATAAATACCTGGATTATGGTATGGCTTTACGGGCTGTTACCCTTGGATATGCCTATGAACGGATTAACCAGGCAGCCATTGCGGAAATAAACAAAGGCAATAACCTGACCCGGGCATCCCAGACTGAAATTGATGCAGCTGAAGCCATGGTAAAGCTAATTGATGGAATGGATATGGTGAAATTCGCCAAGAATGGATCTACTGTTACCACCGCTGCAATTAAACTAGCCCGCGCTTATACAGACCGAAAATATATAGCCCGCTGTGCAGAGCATCCCTTTTTCTCGTATGACGACTGGTTTATAGGCGATACGGTAATGCAGGCCGGCGTGCCTTCGGAAATTAGTGAATTGACGCTGCAGTTTCACTTCAATGACATATCTTCCCTTAAGGAATTGTTTGCTCGTTATCCAAATCAAATCGCCGGGGTGATCATGGAAGCAGCCACTACGGTAGAGCCAGGACCCGGTTTCCTGAAGGGAGTTCAGGAATTGTGCAAAGCCAATCAGAGTGTTTTTATCCTTGATGAAATGATAACCGGCTTTCGTTGGGATTTAAAAGGAGCGCAGAATTATTATGGAGTAGTGCCGGATCTATGTACCTTTGGCAAGGGAATGGCTAATGGCTTCTCGGTTGCAGCCCTGATGGGAAAGAAGGAGATCATGGAATTGGGCGGTTTGTTTCATAGCGGGAAACGGGTTTTTCTGATTTCTACAACCCATGGCGCCGAAATGTGCGGATTGGGCGCACTGAATGAAACCATAAAGGCGTACCAGGATTTGGACGTAGTTAAATATCTCTGGAGTTATGGGGAAAAGCTGATGGGCGGCATGAATAGCATAGCCCGAGAGCTTGGTATCGCTGATTATTTTAAAGTGGAAGGCGTGCCAGTCAGTCCTGGCTATGTTTGTCTGGATAAGGAGGGCCAGATTTCCCCGGAGTTTAGAACCCTTTTTGCTCAGGAAATGCTGCGCCAGGGGGTTTTAATGCCCTGGATAGCTATCAGTTATTCACATCGAGATCAGGAATTGGATATTAGTTTGGAAGCTACGCGCCAATCATTACTGGTATATCGGAAAGCTCTGGAGGCGGGAATTGAGAGGTATATGCTGGGCAGAGCGGTAAAACCGGTATTCCGCAAGTATAACTAGGCAAAAAGATTTCCCCCGCTTCTTTAAACGCTCGGGTTTCCATTAATAAACGGGCGGCGGGTTATAACGAGACAACGCCTCGTTGCAGCAGTGTGTTGGACCGCTCAGCGGTTTCTTCCGATGTTTAAATCAGGTTTGGATGGTGCGATATTATGTTCAGTTACAGGGAGTGCTTTTCTCTACAAAATAAAAGAATTATTGTAAGTGGTGCCTGCGGTCTATTGGGGCAGGAAATCTGCCTCGCACTTGCTGAACTGGGAGCGCAGGTTGTTTTGGTTGATATAAATCAATTGGCGGCTGAAGAACAGGCTCATTTTTTGTGGAAACAATATGGGGCCAAGGCATCTGTTTATCCGATCAACATAAGTGATGAGGAGTTGGTTCAAGAGCTTATGAAGTATCTGCAAACCAATGATGGGACAATAGATGCTCTGGTAAATAGTGCCTATCCGCGTAACAGTGCTTGGGGTACTAAATTTGAGGACATTCAATTGAATAGCTGGCGGGAAAATGTTGATATGCATATGAATGGTTATTTCTATATTTGTCAGCAGGCAGCCAAAGTGATGATGCGGCAAGATTTCGGCAATATAATTAATCTAGCCTCGATTTACGGAATGCTGGGACCAGATTTTCGAATCTATGCTGGGACCAGTATGACCATGCCGGCTGAATATGCAGCCATCAAGGGGGGAATTATCAATTTTACCCGCTATTTAGCTACCTACCTGGCTCCATACAAAATACGGGTTAACTCCATCAGTGCCGGGGGTATATACGATGGGCAGCCCCAGGAATTTGTAGATAAATACTGCTTGCGCACCCCCCTGGGACGAATGGGGACCCCGGCAGATATTGCCGGTGGGGTTCTTTACCTGCTCAGTGACTTGTCTGGATATGTTACCGGGCAGAATATGATAATTGATGGTGGTTGGAGTACCTGGTAATTATCCTCCCGAAAGAGGGCTTATAGATAAGTAAAATGCATGATCAGGAGATAAGGTATGATTGTTTTAATTGTTGCCGCCCATCCAGACGATGAGGTATTGGGATGTGGCGGAAGTATAGCCAAACACATTCACAATGGAGATGAAGTACACGTTTATCTCTTATCAGAAGGCTTGACCAGTCGCTATAATCGGCGGGATCGGGAAAAAAGGGCTGAAGAACTGTCGGCACTGGCTCAGGCGGCCCGAGAAGCTAATAGAATGCTAGGTGTTTCCTCACTTGCTTTGCACGATTTTCCTGATAATCGCATGGATTCTGTTGATCTATTGGATGTAGTAAAGATGGTTGAAAAATCGATTGATAAGCATAAGCCGGATATTGTATATACGCACCATGCCGGGGATGTGAATATCGACCACCGTATTGTTCATCAAGCGGTAACAACAGCCTGCCGTCCATTACCTGCACAATGCGTTCAGACCCTGCTTTTCTTTGAAGTGCCGTCAAGTACAGAGTGGCAAACACCAGGTTCGGCACCACCTTTTTTGCCTAATTATTTTGTAAATATAAGTAACTTTCTTGATAAAAAATTAATGGCATTGGAGGCTTACCAGAGTGAAATGCGCAGTTGGCCCCACTCACGATCCGTGCAGGCAATCGAGCATCTGGCCCGGTGGCGGGGGGCTATGGTGGGAGTGGAGGCTGCGGAGGGTTTTATGTTGGGGAAGAAGCTAATCACTTGATTCTAATTACCAAAGAATTGAATCCCTTCTGTAAGCAATTCTACTCCTGGAATGAGCAATTTACCAACCACGGTTTGCATACTTTGAATAAACATAACGAGGCAAAAAGATATACCCGCTTCTTAAACGGTCGGGTTTACTATTAAGAAAACAGGCGGCGGATTCTAAGGAGGCGCCGCCCCGTTGCAGCGGTGCGGAAGAAACTGTTCCGTAGTTTCTTCCAATACTTAAATAAGTTCAGATATTAATATTAATCTTTATTGTACAAGTTATTATGACGATTGCTTCGCATGTAAGCGATAAGCATTAGATTGTCTTACTTTGCTTTATTAGATGCGATAAAGAAAATGATAGGTTTTAGCGATATATCTATTAACGCCACGAAGATGCTCAATTGAAGTGTATACTGTGATTGGTTAATCCGATTTTAAAGTGCTTAAGCAGCTAGGGCTGCCGTTTCTGGAAGCGGAGAAGCAGTAGTTATACTTGCACGAGTTTGATGGCGTGAAATGGCAAACCTTGCTTGAAGGCCGGGGAACGGAGAGATTGGCGGAATATTGTTAAATGCTTGGGGAGAGAGCGATGAAAGATTTTAAACCGAACATTAAGGGAAAAAAAATACTGGTTACCGGGGGAACTGGAACCGTGGGGAAAAAGCTGGTAGAAAAACTGCTGGCCAATGATGCAGAGGTAGTTCGTGTTTATTCACGGGATGAACATAAACAATTCATTATGCAAGAGGACTTGCTCGGTCAAGGTCAGGACATGGATCATCTGCGTTTTCTCTTGGGGGATGTGAGGGATAAAGAAAGATTAAAAAGAGCTATGGAGAACATTGATATAGTTTTTCATCTGGCTGCGTTAAAACACGTTCCAGCCTGTGAGTATAATCCCTCGGAAGCAGTCAAAACCAATGTATTGGGTACGCAGAATGTGATTGATTGTGCTATCGAAGCGAATGTAGAGGCAATGGTTTATGCCAGTACAGACAAGGCTGCATCCCCTACTAATACAATGGGGGCCAGCAAGCTTCTGGCTGAAAGAATGGTGGCCTCGGCTGATCAGGGCAAAGGACCCCGGCGAATAAAATTTTTATCCGTACGATTTGGTAATATTATGAACAGTCGGGGTTCGGTGGTTCCGCTGTTTACAAAGCAGATCTCGCGTGGTGGGCCGGTTACGGTTACTGATGCTTGCATGACCCGATTTTTTATGAGTGTGGATCATGCAGTTGATTTGATCTTGAATTCAATGGCGATTGCCCAAGGCGGAGAAACCTTCGTTTTTAAAATGCCTGTATTAAAGGTAGGGGATCTTGCCCAGGCTATTATAGAACTCTCAGGCAAGCAGGTTACAATAGATTCTATTGGTCTGCGACCGGGAGAGAAGATGTATGAAGAATTGATGAGCGAAGAAGAAAGTGCCCGTGGCTTGGAAATGGATGACATGTTCGTCATTCTGCCATATGACCGGGATAGAGTCGAAAACCAGAATGCATATACCGGGGCGCGCCTGGCCGATTGCGGAATATATAGTTCAATGAATGTCCCATTAATGGGGGCCGAGGATATCAAGAAGATGCTGAAACTAAATTGTATTGAATATTGTTAATACCGAAAACAAAATAATTTGTTTTGATAACACAAAAAGTGATTCCACTACAAAAAGTCCTTTTCGATCTCCAAAGTGGTATATTATGTCCGGTTTATCTCAAAATAGAGCCCCCAAAAGGGCTTGAAAGGCGAATTTTCCCTCCATGTGGAGATAGAAAGCTGCCAGTAGGACTTTTTGCGGTGGAATCAAAAGTGCGATTTACATGGAGGTACCAACATGAACATTCTAATTACCGGCGGAGCTGGGTTTATCGGCCGCTGGGTGGTTAAAAAGCTGCTGGGGGAAGGGCATAAGGTTACGGCTTTTGATGATCTTTCCAACGGCAGGTTGATAAATATCGAGGAGTTCAGGGGTAACCCGAACTTCTTATTTATTGAAGGAGACATAAAAGACCAGGAGGCATTGGGTAGTTTGTTTAACGGTGGTTTTGACCTGGTTTATCACCTGGCTGCCAGCATTAATGTTCAGGATTCGATAGATGACCCGCGTACTACTTTTAATAATGACGTGCTGGGGACTTTCAACGTGCTGGAGGAGTGCCGCCGGAATATCATCAAGATGCTGTTTATGTCGACCTGCATGGTCTATGACCGTAGCAGCGAAGCGGGGGGCATAAGCGAGATTCACCCGGTTAAACCGGCTTCTCCCTATGCGGCCAGCAAGCTGTCTGGGGAAGCCTTAACCCTCTCCTATTATTATGCCTATGGGTTGCCTACGGTCGTGGTGCGGCCATTCAATACATACGGTCCTTTCCAGAAATCCTCCGGTGAGGGCGGGGTGGTGGCGATTTTTATAAAGCGTGATTTGCAGGGGGACCCCTTGAGTATTTATGGAGATGGAACTCAGACCAGGGATCTTCTCTATGTTGAGGATTGTACCGACTTTGTTATAAGAGCGGGAATGGACAGCCGGGCTGATGGTCAGTTATTGAATGCCGGACTGGGCAGGGATGTAAGTGTTAATGAGTTGGCTGGTTTGATTTGTAAAGATGAGCAGCGGATAGTACATGTGCCTCATATTCATCCCCAAGCAGAGATTCAAAAGCTGCTCTGCAACTATGATAAAGCTCGAAATTTATTGGGTTGGCAGCCCATTGTAAGCTTGGAGCAGGGACTTCAGAAAACCAGGGAGTGGATTTCCAGCAACTTGTCGCAATAGGCGTAGAAGTGGCAGAGGATTTTATATTGGGAAGAATACTAATCTAAGAGATTTAAAATGGCGAAAGTCTATTACTGAAATAAATGGGAAAAAGAGGATGGCAGACAGGGGTAATGATATAATAGAAATTATAGGGAAACCCGGGGTTTAGCAAGTGCTTGCGCAACACCCCTGGGCTCGCTGGTGATTAACAATTAAGGGCGGGGGTCAATTTCAAAGATATAATCAAATACAATCGTTTCGAAATTTGATAGAAGGTCGGTATATCTGTGGGGCAATTTAGATATAAGCTGCAAAATAATAGCCCGAAAACCTCTTGATTTCGAGAACAAAAGGATGGTTTGAATGAGCATTTTGATTACTGAGAATGAAAACTTGAATCAATATGAAGTGATTCCTTTGATTACAGATATGATTGTAAAAAAGATAGCTCCTCAAAAAATAATTCTATTTGGTTCTTGCGCCAAAAGATGCATAACTAGAGAGAGCGATATAGATTTGTGCATTATTATGGAGGGGCAAATTACGGCCCCAAAAAGAACACAAATCAGAAGAGATTTGTTGAAAAATTTTCTTGAAATTACTGATTATGAAGTAGATTTAATTATTTGTGGCGAAGATGAATGGCAAAGAAATTATAAAAATGCTGGGGTAATGATAGGGAAAATTTCTCTTGAAGGGGATTTGCTTTATGGTAGATAGTAAGGTTTATGAAGAATGGATAGAAAAAGCTCAAACTGATTTACGAGGAGCTATAATTCTTTTTGAAGCAATGGGAACCGAGGAACTGGTCGCCTTTCATTGTCAACAGGCAGTGGAAAAATATTTAAAAGCTTTTTTGATAAAAAAAACAGGAGTACTTCATGGTGGTCATTATCTGATGGGATTGCTAAAAAAATGCTATCAAATTGAGGAACATTTCAAAGAATTTGTTAACTATATTACTTTCTTGAATAGTTATTACATTGAAACCAGATATCCTTCAGAAGAAGGCTTGGTAGTAGATATTGATGATGCCAGACAATGTATAGAGTATGCCAAAGAAGTGTTGAATTATTCATTTTGAAACAACTACGTAACAGGAGGGAAGGATACAAGCGAAGAAATATTAACGCCAACCAGTATGACCGGGAGGTATAAATTTTTGAATGGAATAATTCCTTACGGAAAGCAAAGCATAGATGAAAATGATATAAGAGCTGTAGTTGAAGTTCTGCGCTCCGCTTGGATTACCCAGGGGCCTCTGGTGGATGAATTCGAAGTACGGGTGGCGGATTACTGCGGGGCAAAATATGGAGTGGCTTTTAATAGTGGGACTTCGGCCTTGCATGGGGCATTATTTGCGGCTGGTATTAAGCCGGGTGATGAGGTTATAACCACTCCGCTAAGCTTTTTGGCCACAGCTAATGCGGCGGTTTATCTGGGAGCACGGCCGGTCTTTGTTGACATAAATCAAGACAACTATTGCCTGGATATTTCGCGAATTGAAGTTGCCATGACAGCTAGAACACGGGCAATTATTCCAGTTGATTATGCCGGTTACCCGGTAGATATGGAGAGGATTATAGAAATAGCCCGCCGTCACGATTTATTGGTCATTGAAGATGCGGCTCATGCGCTGGGAGCCAGGCGAGATGGACAGATATTGGGAAGCCAGGCAGACATGACTATGCTGAGTTTTCATCCGGTTAAGCACATCACTACCGGTGAAGGCGGGATGATTTTGTGCAATGATGAAGAGTATTACCGGCGTTTAAAGCTATTCCGCAGCCATGGTATTACCCGCGAGCCAGATTGCTTGGAGCGTAATGACGGTTCCTGGTACTATGAGATGCAGGAACTGGGCTACAATTATAGAATTACCGATATTCAATGTGCCTTGGGGCTTTCCCAGTTAAAAAAACTGGACGCTTTTCTTGGCCGTCGCCGGCAGATTGCCAGTCTTTACGATGAGGTACTGGGTAAACTGGACTGGGTTAAAACTCCTCTCAGCCCACCCCTGGGCAGCAGTCACGCATATCATCTCTACCCCCTATTGCTTGACCCTAGCATAGATCGCAAGAAATTCTATGATTATATGCGTTCACGCAACATCGGCGTCCAGGTCCATTACATTCCGATTCACCTGCAGCCATATTATCATAAAATGTTTGGGTATCGAGCTGGGAATTTCCCGTTGGCGGAGGATTTCTATGCCCGCGAAATTAGCCTGCCTATTTTTCCTGATTTGAGCCAGGAAGAGCAGGCTTATGTAATCGATGCTATTAAGACAAGTAAGGTTTAGATGGTGTGTGTGCAAAGTCTCGATCCCATAATTGTATCCCGTAAGTATCAATTTGATTCTTTAGGCTAGCATTTTTTATTGATTGATAATGAACAATATCAAAATAATAAGGGAGGGGTAATTCCTCATTTAATAACGTACTCAAATGGCTTACGATCTCCGGCGTTATTTGCGGTCCATAAATGACCAGATCAACATCGGAGCCTTTTTTATAAGTGCCTGTAGCACGACTGCCAAAGATGGCAGCTTCCTGAATTTCTTCCCACCTGGACAGCCCTTGGATAATCATAGCAATACTTTTTTCAGATAAGCCAAAGTTCATATTTTTGCTCCCAAGTCACGATACAATTGTGAAATAGCTTCGTAATAATAATCTTTTATCATGCTTACTGCGGTTTGAAAGCGTTCTTCATCATAAGTATGGGCCAGCAGATTACGTTTTGCCAGCATATCCATCCAGATCTCCCCATCCTCTATAATTCCATATTGAAATGC
>JAQUXM010000236.1 GCA_028692415.1 Syntrophomonadaceae bacterium
ACCTGATAAGTGATTCAAACAATTTGGGGCCTTGTTTTAAGCTCTCATATCCTCCACTGCTATAGTTATTAGTATTGAATTCTTTGCATATCTTATGTAATCAGCATTGCCGGGAAGAACAAGTGTATTTCCACTTGATATTTTTATAGCATAGTGCTTAGAAAGCAAAAGCCAGCACCCTGGTGCTGGCTTCTTGATATTGGATTTTGGTAGCCCCAAGGGGAGTCGAACCCCTGTCTCCGCCTTGAGAGGGCGGCATCCTAGGCCGCTAGACGATGGGGCCAAAATGGCAGCCGGACAAGGATTCGAACCCTGGCGAACTGATCCAGAGTCAGTCGTGCTACCTCTACACCATCCGGCTGCATGACGGATTATTTATTCCGTGCGATAATCATTATAATACAGTCATGAAGCAATTGTCAAAGAAAATGAAGAGATTTTGACGCAATATAGGCGTATAAAATTTGCCCCTTAAATAATTTGTTTCACGTTAAACATTTCAGCATGGAAAGTGGGAACCTTAAAGTGAGGATAAGACTATAAAGATCTATTGGAATATTTATGAATTTACACATTTTTTCACTATAAGCAAGCTCTGAGGCCAAATTGACGTATGGATTCTTAATCAGAGCATGATGTAATATAATAGCCTTGAGAATACAAAATGATGAAGAGGTGGAATTGTGAAAAAAGTACTCGTTTTAATGGGGGGAACTTCCGAGGAACGGGAGGTTTCACTTAAAAGCGGTCAGGCCGTGGTTAAGGCGCTGCAGGAAAAAGGCTATCAGGTTGAATCCCTTGATCTTAATCCCGGGGTACTGGGCGATATAGAAAAGATTAAACCGGATGTAGTATTTATTGCCCTGCATGGCAGAAACGGAGAGGATGGAACGGTGCAGGGTTATCTTGATTTGCTGGGCATACCTTATACCGGTTCGGGAGTAGCAGCCAGTGCCATCGGCATGGATAAGATACTTACCAAAAAGATCCTCTGCTATGAGGGTTTGCCAACTGCAGAGTTTGAGGTTATCCGTAAACGTGATTTCAACCGGGACAGCTTTTCTGAGAACTCCCTAATTGCACGATTCGGTCTGCCGATTGTTGTAAAACCGCCCACCCAGGGTTCCAGTGTGGGAACCACCATTGTAAGAGATAAAAATGACCTTATTGCAGCCATCGAAAAGGCCCTGGTATTTGGAGATGAGGTTCTGCTGGAGCGTTTCATTGCCGGTACCGAGCTGACCGTAGCAATCATCGGCAATGATGAACCGGTAGTGTTGCCGGTTATTGAGATAACGGCCGAGAACGAATACTATGACTATGAGTCCAAATATACACCCGGCATGTCATCTCACATTATTCCCGCCCGTATCGCTGATGATTCCAGGGAACTGATCGAAGGACTTGCCAAAAAAGCGTATCAAGCTCTCAAATGCCGGGGGTTCTCGCGCATCGATTTTATCCTGGACCAGAACGGCAAACCATATATTCTGGAAAACAACACGATACCGGGCATGACTGCCACCAGTTTAATACCTGACGCGGCACGAGCGGCTGGGATTAATTTCCCCGAACTGCTTGAGAAGATTATTGAGATGGCAGAGGAAAAATAGCGGGGTTAAGAGTTTTACCAGATTACTATCCAGATTACTATAACGGGGCAAAAAGATCTCCCCCGCTTCTTTAAGTGGTCTGGTTCTAATCCCCGCCTCGTTGCAAGGGTGGGATGAAACTGCTCCGCAGTTTCATCCGATGTTTAAAAAGGTTTTTGCCTTTAAAGGCAGAATTAGTTCATAAAGAAAGAATGCATGGAGCAGATTTATGAGTAATTTCTTGCCAGCAGGAGTAATCAACGACAACATTTCGGAAATCTGTAACAAGATTAATGATTTGAGAAAATTCCTTGATCAACAAAATATGGATGCACTAAAGCAAGGCTTAAATGAGTTGGAAGATATGGCCCTGGATCTGGGGGTGTTTATCGAGAAATACCCTTGTCAACCTTTGTTGTACACGGGGCAGGGGAATACCGATGAAGTAATCAAAAGATTAGATTGGGCGTTGACCTTTACCGAAGGAATAGACCCCATCCTGTATTTCAAGTCCAAACTCAAGGGAAAGAAACGCAGATTAAGATAAAACTCACGCTTAGCCGATAGTTATGCTTAAAGAAAAATACCGAAACAACCGGGCGAGGGGTCGAAAATCCCCTCTTTTTTTATGGTTCTATGGTTAATGCTATAGATATTGGTTTACATAACAATTAATATTGTCACCCTGGCTCAAGGATAACTGCTTAAATATAAGTAAGACCGTATTTTTGTTGGTAAAATCCCCAAATTTGATATAATGGTCCTAATCATATATAGGGAGATGCAAGATGGATAAAGTAATATCTGCAATAGCTGAAAAGGTTCAAAATGGCATCCGCTTGTCGCAAGAAGATGGTGTGAATTTATATCATTCAAATGATTTACTGGCACTGGCGAAGCTGGCCAGGGATCGGAAGCTGAAAACATCCGGTCGGGATGTTTTCTTCAATGTTAACCGCCATATTAATCTGACCAATATCTGTGTATCCCGCTGTAAGTTCTGTGCTTTTGGCGTTGATGAGGACGGTCAGGGCGGGCCTTATCTGATGAGCCCGGAAGAGGCTTTTGAATATGGTGCCCGGGCCGTAGACTATGGAATAACTGAATTTCATATAGTCAGTGCCATGCACCCGCATATGGGGCTGGATTATTATATCGAGGTAATTGACCGCCTGCACCAGGCCTTTCCCCA
>JAQUXM010000237.1 GCA_028692415.1 Syntrophomonadaceae bacterium
CTTTTCCCGGAATGTGGGAATATTGTCAAAGGTAAAGGCCGCCAGAATGAGGTCAAAATGTTCTTTGGCAAACTGACTTAAGTCCGCCTTTTCAATAAGGCGGTAATCCCCGGTTAGGTCCAGTTTTTGAGCATTATTGATCATGTTTTTAGCAATGTCTACTCCTAGCGTATCAAAGCCAAGATCCTTCAAAAATCTGGTAGAACGACCGCTCCCGCAGCCAAAATCCAAAGCCTGCTTTCCCGCTATATGTTTATTTATAATTTCCGGCAAGTCACGGAAAGCCAGGTAATAAGTGCCGGGGAACTCAAGCCTGGCATAGGCGGCTGCTCTTTGGTCATCCTCATAAGAATTGTTATGCATCGTTCTTTCCTCTACAAATTATTGTTATTGTATACGCATCATCTTTTATTGGATACTCTTTTGCATTAAGACCACATCAAATTCCTGCTTGAATTTTTTGCCGATGTTTTGCAGCCGGCCACATTGGATGAAATTCTGCTTGGAATGAAACTTAATACTGGGTTCATTAAGGGAAGATATACTGGCCAAAAGCGAATCAATGCCCATTTGCCGAGCCTCGGTCTCCAGGTATTCCAGTATTGACTTGCCGATACCTTGACCGGTGTATTCAGGCTTGATAAAATACGTGACTTCAGCAACCCGCCTAAAAACTGGGATGGGACTATAGGGGCGCAGAAAAGCAAACGCGATCAGTTCGTCATTGTCAGTTTTCAGGGCAATTCGCGGATAACCGCTTGAAATGCCAAGCAAGCTGGCAAAGAAATCATTGCCTAGCTTTTGTTCGGGAAAAGCTGCATAGCTGTTTTCGATATAATAGTTAAAGATATCTATAACCTTAACGCCATCTGTTTCTTCAAGGGGAATAATAATCCTCATCATTATCACCGGCCTTTCCAATTAAAATATATTTACACAAGAATTTAGCAATACTATACTAGCCAGTCGAGAACTAGAACAGATACAATTGGAAGCATAGTATACTAGAACAGATAAAGTAATGTATAATTGTTCTATTTAAACAGAGCGAGTGAGGGGTAATTATATGCCGGGGAAGACCAAATACGAAGAGATTGCGGGAAAGGTTGCCGCGCTTATTAATTCCGGTGTCTTGCAAGTTGAGCAGCGCATTCCTTCGCTGCGGGCTATGTCAAATCAAAGCGGAACCAGTGTAATGACGGTTATGCAAGCCTACCGGCTCCTGGAAGACCAGGGAATGATTGAAAGCAGGCCCCAATCAGGTTATTATGTTCGTCATGATTATTACAGGCAGCGGCCAGCAGCTTTTATGCCCGAAGCGCAAATCCAACCATTGAAAACTGAAGCTGAAGAAGTTAGAATTTCAAGCATTATCGAAAAACTGGTCAAACCAGTAGATTATGAGCATATTATACCTTTGGGATCTGGACTCCAGGATTCATCCTTTTATCCTTCTGAGCAACTCAGCATCCATTTGAGTAGGGTTATTCGATCAGATCCCGCGGGGTTGAATTGTTATTGCTTTGAAGCCGGACATGAGGCTTTACGTTGGGAACTGGCGCGCCGCATGATAGAAGCCGGTTGCAATACATCACCCGAGGAAATCATAGTTAGCGTGGGAGCCAGCCAGGCACTGTATATTTCTCTAAAAACACTTACAAAACCAGGAGATGCCATAGCAGTAGAATCTCCTGGTTATTATGGGTTTTATGCCCTGATGGAGCGGCTGCAGCTTAGAGCCGTTGAGATTCCCTGCGATCCCCAGACCGGGTTGTCCTTATCGGCTTTGGAGACAGTTTTACAGAGAGATGAGGACATACGTTGTGTTCTGCTCTCAGCTAACCTGTCCAATCCCACCGGTGCCAGTATGCCGGAACATAGCAAACAGATCATGGCCGACCTGTGTAAAAAGCACCGGGTGCCAATAATTGAAGATGATGTCTATGGAGAATTGGCATTTGCATTATTACGTCCCCGGGCTCTAAAATCATATGATCCTGAGAATATCATATATGTGGGCAGTATGAGCAAGACTCTGGCCCCCGGATACCGAATTGGATGGATTGCTGCCGGTAAATATCAACAGCAAGTCCTGGATTATTATCGCTGTACAGTAATGTCAGCTACCCTTCCCACCCAAATGGCAGTAGCCTCATTTTTGAAAAGCGGGGGAATGGCGCACCATTTACGAAGAATGCATAAAGCTCACCGGGAAAACATGCTTAATTTGCAAAATAAAATTGCCGCTTCTTTTCCCAACGGTACTCGAATCAGCAATCCTTTGGGAGGATACTTTATCTGGGTAGAACTACCAGAGCCAGTAGATTCGGTTATACTAGCCGAAAGGCTGTTAAAGCAAAATATTTCTATTGCCCCGGGTATAATTTTTTCGGTGGGCGGTCATTACCGGAACTTTATGAGGCTGAATTGTGCCCTGCAATGGGGACCCCGGCTGGAGAGCGCTATTGAGGCAATTGCCGCCGAGGTCAAAAGGTTTTAAGCAGTTTCTTCCGCACTGCTGTAACAAGGCGGGGGATTAGAACCCGTCGCCTGTTATGTTAGTAGGACCCCGACCGCTTAGGGGGGACATCTTTTCGCCTCTTTATATGATGGAGTTAAACCTTCGCTTTGATCAAATCATGAATCCTGCTAAATAGACTGCAGTCATAATTATCATGCAGGGATACCTCGATTACATCATGCAATTTTTCAAGCTGCTTAATTATTTGCGCCAGACCATCA
>JAQUXM010000238.1 GCA_028692415.1 Syntrophomonadaceae bacterium
AGAAGTATAAAAGATGTTTCGGGCTTGAAGCTGCCGCTCCCCATAAATGAAGAGCGCTCCAGGCTGGCCAAAAACCGGGTAAAAAATATAAACATGCCGATGCCGGCAAGTTTCCGCCAGCTGAACGCGGACGCTCAGAATGAAGTTATGGTGGTTGGTCAAACTGGAGCAAGCAGTTATCTAAGCTTGAATCCTTTCAGCATCGGAAGAAACTGCGGAGCAGTTTCAACACACCGCTGCAACGAGGTGGGAGATTATAACCGGTCGCCTGTTTTGTTGACAGGAACCCGAGCGTTTAAAGCGGGGGACATCTTTTCGCCTCGTTATATATATCACAGTTTACCATACCGGGGAACGAGAAGTCCGGAAGCGCGACAAGCAGAAGCAAGAGAAATAATGCGCTATATAGAAAATCGTGTTCCGGTACTAAACCAGAAGAATTCGGCAGGGTATGAATCTCCGAATTATTTGGATATGCGCAGCCCCTGGCGTATTTTTATACAAGATCAAAAGCCGGAATATCGCCTCAAATACAGCCCTGCCAAGGAACGAATGGAGCGTAGGCTTAATCAGCTGCTGCAGGAATTGGCCCTGGGGCAGTTGATAAAAATGCAGGAAGCCGGGAGTTTGCCGGGAAGTAGCCGGGAAATTCAAGGAATATACCGTTATCCTGCGCAAGCCCGGCAAAAAAAGCCGGATGGCGTGAAGAACTTGGTCCATGAACGAATAAGCAAAAAAATGAATACCGTGTTTTTGCGGTCAAGAGATCAAGCTCAGCCAAGCAGGCCGCTTAAATCAAAATATTCTGTTGGCATAACAGGCCATAAAGCACCAAGCAGTCTCTATCTCCAAGCGGGAAAGCAAGCAAGGAGCAGCAGTGCTCATCAAGAACTGCCCGATTATGCGCGACCGGTGCAGCTGCAGACCAAAGTGCTGCAGCAGCATCTAAGCGATAGAGAATCATTGGAATCACCGTTAAAGCAACGCGCCCAATTTATTAATATTGAAACCACAATTATTCATGATATAAGGGAATTCGGCATCAAAACATTACAAAAACAACTTGGGCAGGAAAGCAGCAAGGCTGACCGGCAAGGCGCAAGGAGAGCGCAGTCGGCTGAAGGCCAGTCAAATACTATGCTGAGTTTTCATCAAGCCTGGTCAAAGCCAGCGAATAAATACAAAACAGACCCCTTGCCGGGAATGCTTAAGAATAAACCAGCTATTTTTTCCCCCCATGAATATATGAAAATGGCTGCTGATTTGAGCTTGAACTACAAACATGAGAATAAACAGGTATCTGCTGTTCAGCCGCCCGTTTCACCCCAGCAGGTTATCAATACGATTGATTCCGCAGTCCAGGATAATTCGGGCAAAGCCGCTTTGCCAGTGAGCAGGCAGGAAATCAAGCGGATTGCCGATCAGGTTTTCCAGGAACTGGAGCAAAAAATCAAGCAGGAAAGACAGCGAAGGGGTTTTCCGGGATAAAGCTTTAGAAAAGGTGGTGAGGAAATGGCACTTGAAAAAGCCTGTATTATGGTTGACTCGGATAGAATAGACGTCTTGTTCAATCCCAATGAATATGTAATAGAGACCAACAATACTTTTGCCTGGAAAAAAGTACTGGGATTTACCAGCCCGATTGCCCAATTTGTTAGCGGTGAAGCCAGTATTCTAACCATGGATTTGTTTTTTGACACCTATGAGCAAAAGACTGATGTAAGGGAGCATACGGCCAAGATCACCGCTCTGATGGCAGTGGACGCAGATCTGCATATTCCTCCGGTTTGCCGCTTTGTCTGGAGTACCATGGATTTCAAAGGAGTAATTGAGCGGATCAACGAACGCTATACCATGTTTCTGGATTCGGGAACACCGGTCCGGGCGGTTCTGCAGGTCCGCTTTGCCAAATGGGAGTCAATTACCGAGCAACAGCAGGCGATTCCCCGTCAATCCTCGGATCGCACCAAACAAAAGATATTGCAGCAGGGCCAGCAATTGTGGATGCTGGCCAGCCAGGAATATGAAGACCCGGGGCTCTGGCGGGAGATTGCCCGGGCCAATGGCATTGACAATCCCCGGGTGCTGGAAAGCGGGCAGCGTATGGTAATCCCGCCTTTGGATTAGATACTTTCAGGAGGTTTCCGGTTTGGGACTTAATGCGCTTGATTTTAAGGTTTTGGTTGGCGGTACAGATCTCAAGCAGGCTGGCGTAATAATCAGCAGCCTCAGTCTGGATTGCAGTGTGGAAAAAGCGGACTCGTTTCATATGGTTGTGGAATATGGCTTCAATATGTATACCGCTTTTAGTGATTTGCACGCGGATCTGGTCCTGGGCAAGGAGGTGCAAGTCGACCTAGGCTATGTCGATGATCTGACAACGGCTTTCCAGGGTTATATTACCTCGATTAAGATAGAGGTAGCCGAAGAACCACAGGAAGCCCGAGTGGTTATAAGTGGTTTGGATAAGTCCTTGGTATTGATGAAAACTGTAAAATCCCGGTCTTTTTTAAAGAAAAAATATAGTGATATAGCCTCGACCATTGCGGGAGAAACCGGTTTGTCGGCGGTTGTTGATGCCACCGATCAAACCTACGATTACATCGAACAGCCCGGGATCAGCGATTACCAATTGCTCAGCAGTCTGGCCGAAAAAAGCGGGAGGGAGTTCTTTGTCAGTGCGGGCAAGCTATACTTTCGCAAGCTTCCCGAGGGGGGGAGTTCCGTTAAGACC
>JAQUXM010000239.1 GCA_028692415.1 Syntrophomonadaceae bacterium
GCCAAGGAAAAGGTAGTAACCTTTACCTGTCCGGAAGATATAGCCGAGACCATGGTGGGTGCCCAGGAAAATTACTGGATTCGGGCGCGGGTTTTAAGCATCCACAATATTTATGTTCCGGATGGGATATACCAGGCTCCCTGGGTGGAGAATATCCGCCTGCAATATGAATACCGTGAAAATTCACTCCCGGTTCAGCATTGCTGGGGTTATAACAATTTGCAGTTCCGCGATTATACCAGGGATTTGGGCAGCAAAGACCGGCTGGTTTGGCCTTTTTATGGTCTGGATATCAATCAGCCCGCTTTCTATATGGGTTTTGACCAGGCTCCGGTTAAAGGACCAATCAGTATATTTTTTTCTCTGAAGATTCGCAAAGAGGAATTGGAGGAGAATGCTGGGTCCAGGTCCGAGCGAATTCATGGGGTTGTACCCGAAGAATGGATGCTGGAATGGGAATATTTACAGAATCAGGGACTAAGCGATGGATGGGTCAAGCTTAATGTGCTCGATGAAACCCATGCTTTTTCCCAGAGCGGTTCGCTGGTTTTTGCCGGATCGCCGGACTATGCGAAGGTTTCGATGTTTGGACAGGAGCTTTATTGGATTCGGGTGGTAAACCGGGAGGCCAAGTGGAAACACGAAGAATATGGATCCCGGCTTCCCCGGGTTAAAGGTATATATATTAACACCGTTGCTATTTCGCAGCAGGAAAGCATTCCAATGGAATTTTTGGATACCAGCAGCGGAGCGATAAAGGAAGAATATACGCTGGCGGGCAATCCGGTTATGTCTGAAGAAATTTGGGTGGATGAGGCGCGCAGCTTAACCGACCAGGAAAAAAAGGAATTACGCGAGAATAACTATGCTATGGTACGCGAAGTCGGGGATGAATGGGGAAATATCAGAGAATTTTGGATAAGATGGACCGCGGTGGAAGACTTTTTTTCTTCCGGTCCGCAGGATCGGCACTATTGTATCGACCGCCTGGCCGGAACCATAAATTTCGGAAATGGCCGTAACGGCAAGATACCCCCG
The DNA here is from genome assembly GCA_028692415.1 of Syntrophomonadaceae bacterium. Taxonomy (GTDB): domain Bacteria; phylum Bacillota; class Syntrophomonadia; order Syntrophomonadales; family Syntrophomonadaceae; genus JAQUBU01. The sequence continues at coordinate 1,039 of JAQUXM010000239.1, forward strand.
CTGGTGGCCGGGCTCAACACCATTCAGGTGAGTTATAAGACGGGCGGCGGTCAGCGCGGTAATCTTGATGCGCTGGAAATTAAACAACTCAGCAGATCTCTGGCATACATAGATGAGATCTTCAATCCGGAAGCAACCTTTGGGGGTTGTGACCGGGAAACCCATGCGCAGGTGGTAAAAAGGGGACCGCAGTTAATAAAACATCAGAACCGGGCTGTTACGGCCAGTGATTTTGAATGTCTGGCCCGCCAGGCTTCCCTTAATATAGCACAGGTAAAGTGCCTGCCCAGGCTTAAGGCGCAGGGAGCAAGGAATGGCTCTCTCATCCTGGTGGTTTTGCCCCGGGGAGGGGTTAATAGTGCAGAGGATTTCTCGCTGCTGCGCCAGGAGGTGCAAAAATACCTGGCGGAAAGAACTCCGGTCATTTTGAACAAACCAGGGAGTATCAAGATAATTGAACCAGTATATCTGGAAATCTCAGTTTATGCCGTAGTAGTTATCGATGAACTGGAGGCCATGGCCCGGGTTGACAAAGAAGCCCGGGAACGCCTGGACAGTTTTTTAAGCAGCCCGGCCGGGGATGCGCTGGGGAAAACCTGGGAAATCGGCGAATTTCCCCATATGTCCATATTTTATACCCTGCTGAAATCAGTTAGTGCGGTTAATTATGTGGAAAAAGTCTCAATGACCGTATATAGAATTGGCGATGAGGGAAGTCAGGAGATAGATGCCAACAAGCTGGCTGATTTCCCACATGGTATGGTGGTTAATGGCAAGCACCGGATAGTTGTGAAAAATCGCTAGTACTCTGTCAATCTTAATTATATATATTATTTGCCTAGTAAAATTCATGCAGGACAAGGCGGCAGCTCCTTGCCATCCATGGCAACGCTGCACTTGCCCGTCCATGGGCTTCGGAGGAATGAGTAATACTGGACGTATTGTGATTGGCGACAACGCAGTCATACATGAATTTTACGGACCAGAAGATATAGAATTAGGGTTGACAGGGTACTAGAAATATCCAAAGGAGATTTTAGCATGTTACCTTTGCCAGATTTGGATGACCGCAGATTTAAAGATATCGTTGAAGATGCACGGCGCTTAATTCCCCGAATCATCCCGGAGTGGACGGATATGAATTACCACGATCCGGGCATCACCATGATCGATTTGCTGGCCTGGCTGGTGGAAATGCAGCAGTATCACCTGAACCGGATTACGGTGGCCAATGAACTGAAATTTCTGCAGTTATTGGGCTTGCAACCTCGTGAAGCCGGCCCGGCCAGAGCCCTGGTAAGCTTTGACCAGGCGGCCGGGGGTATATTTCTGCCCGCTGGCACTCAACTGGGTGCAGAAGACCGGGTTTTTGAGACCGAAGAGCCCCTATATATACAGCCGGTTCGATTGGAGAAAATACTTTCTTTTAGCGATACCGGCAGCACTGACTGCACACCCTTCAACCACTCGCGCAGCTTGAGCTACCTGGCTTTTGGCAGTCAGCCCCGGCGTCATAGCCGCCTTTATTTGGGTTTCGACCAACCCTTGATTCCAGAACAACCGGTTTCCATGAGTGTGCACCTGTTTGCCGGCTATCCTGTAGCAACTGGAGAAGGCGGGGAAGAAGCGGAAATATTAACCACTGCCCGGATTGCCTGGAGCTATTATGGCAGTAGCTGTTCTGAGGATGAAGC
>JAQUXM010000070.1 GCA_028692415.1 Syntrophomonadaceae bacterium
AATTGCATAATTAGCTTGGATTTATCAAAAACTCTATTTGAACAAGGATGGGATGTAGCCAAGCGGGAAGGCAACGGACTTTGACTCCGTCATTCGCTGGTTCGAATCCAGCCATCCCAGCCATTTGTACCCAATCTCCCCTTCAAAAATTCCAAGCCAGAGGAAATTAATCTGCGCAATGCCTTGATTTATTATCCAACAGGAATTATAATATCAACTGTGACAAAAATACGGGCCATTAGCTCAATCAGGCAGAGCAGCTGACTCTTAATCAGAAGGTTGAAGGTTCGATTCCTTCATGGCCCACCATAAAAGTAAGTAACCGCGCAGGTTTGCGCGGTTTTGGTTTTTCTGCTGATTTACGGGTTGGAACTTTTGGTACCCGTTAAACTCAAGCTACGATTTGCCAGGATTAAACTTTCTAATTTAAGGACAGTTCCTTAGCCCATGTGAATGGGATGAAATCATTATGGCTGTTTTCCAAGTAGGCTTTTTCTAAATGCGAATACTCTGATACACTTGACGCATTCCAACCCCTGAATTTAAGGGCTACCGTATCCAGTACTTTCATTTCCTCCTCGGTTAGACTGGTTGTAGGTACATCTTTTAGTGGTATTATTTTGGTTCCGAATTCATCATCAATTAAGGTAATATAAACATCTTGCAGACTGCCGTATAAAAAATCATACCATTTCGGAGTTGGGCCATGATAATTATGCTTATATGAAAGTCCGGTTATAGCCATACTTTCAGTGCGCTTATAATGCAACATATCAGTATACCAAAGCAACTTATTCATTTTAGTAATATAAACTGCCCCCTCGACTAATGCGAAATAAAGCATTACTTGGATTAACTTCTCCAGATTAAATTGGGTAAAACCGTTATAAATATCGGGTTGACTGTTATAAGCAGCCAATAAATTATTCACTTTAATTGTTGTCGGTGAATAGATTTCATTAAGGGACTGTAAGGCTTCTGCAACCTTTTTTTTTGCAACTGGAGTTAGTTTATGCTGGCTCTGGTTAAAAATGCTGGCGAATATCCGTGGATCATTTAAAGTTTTTAAAGTGTCACTATGAATTCGATCCGGTATTTGACCCTTTAAATAGCGAATAATAGTAACTTCACCCCAACCCAGCAAGTGCGCAAAGGGTTTAGCTCCAATATCATAACGTTCAAGTAATTCCTCTATTTCATGTATAGTAATAATCCCATTTTGTTCTCGATAGGCTTGATTAATACAGTCCAGATTTCGATCATTGATCATCGTTATATACACTTGTGCACCGCACTTTTGGCAAAAGACGTTTTCCACCTCACAACTAACGTCCGTACCTTTAATACTATAAGCCTCTACTTCTTTTTTAATGATCACATCTACATCCTGGTCACACATATAGCAATATGCGGTGTTCAGCATAAAAGACCCCCCCTTTTACCTTCCGTCCTTGGACACCATCTGTTATTCATCATCGTGAAAGGATACACATATAACCTTGGACCGTAATTTTATCTTGATATAAAGTAGATGATCATTGTATTGATAGTGAAAGACCCAAAGCCATTCACCTGGGAAATCATAATCAGGAACGGTTTCAGTGTAATGACCTTCCTTTAGATCAATTAAGATGTTGGCTACATCATAATGTCGCAATCCAAGTTCTGCCATACATCCTTGATTTTTTTTGTCTTCTCGGGGCCAAATGATAAGGTTGTTAAGTTTATCAAGCATTAGCTTGGCTTGGATATCTTGTATGTATGTGCTGACTTCTTTTTGGCTGCGAATTTCTCCATCTGCCATGTTTCCACCTCTACCCATCTATGATTATAGTAGCATGGCAGAAATAATTTATCAATAAAAATAGTATCATCCGATACTATATATTGTTTCCTGCCTTCATAAATTGATACTTGATTTTCTAATTTAATACAACAATTTGGATTACAGATAAACAGTATCATCCAATACATTCATGGCGGCACAAAGCTCATTCTTGTCAACTGCTTGCCCCTTTGACTGCCTTAACTTCCCCGGTATCAGCATCCATATCATCTGCGAACTTGCAGCAAACAGGCTTTCGCCCGGGAACAGGTTTCTATACTGCCGCCACATTTCCGCTGCCTCGCGGCTTCCTTCAGACGGTATCAACATAGGAATTCTGGCCGTTCAAATTGTAGGTTAGATTCCTACATGGTCCACCATAAAACCCTCAATATATAGGCAATATTAAAGGGCAGGATTTTTATAAAACTTCTGCCCTTTTTTATATTTGGTGCCCAGACTTTTATCGCAACCGTGAAAGCCAAAAACCAATGTATGTGACTTTGAATACATCATATTACTCAGTTTCCTTCGGCTGTTATTTGATCTCAAAAGCTCCAATACGTGTTAAAAACGCTTTAGCAGCCTCGGGAGATTTAGTTACATTCCTTCTGTAGACCTTCATAGCCTTTAGTTCCTCACTACGATCCAATTGCACAACAACGACTCTCGAGGAATGTATACGCCGTTTTCCCGCAGTGCTTCTTCCAACTACCCAACGGCCAGATTTTGATAAGTTCGTGCTTCCTCTTTTTACCATTTATATCCCTCCTCAAAAGGGCTACTTATTAACAATATACTATAGGATAACGATTATAGTAAGTTATATGATCCTGGACATCTAACTACCCTCAGAAAAGCGTCTCTCTAGATAAGCGACTTATATTTCCGATAATAATATATAACATTTGCCTATTCTATCTCCAGAGCGTCCAAGTCCATCCCTTCTAAAAACTCTTTCAACTTCTTCAACTCTTCTTTGTTCAGAGTAATCCCCTTGCCCATTTTTTCATGCTCCGGTGCCCAATCACGGATGTCCACTTTGGGCTTGCGCTCGTTCCAGTTCACCAGGTTGATTTCCTTCTGCCAGCCCTTGGAGCCTTCGGAAAGAACGCCCAGGGATTTAGTTATTTCAAATTTAATGTCGGCCATTTAAATCCTCCTTGAAAAGCAATTCTATTTCCGGCCTTCGATTATCTGCACTGCTTCAATCCCCTGCATCCTGGCCATTGCCACACTTACAGGATGGTCTGGAGCACTTAGCTTCCGGTAAGCTTTTTCGATGGTTTTTAGGGCTTTTTCGGTTTCACCTTTTTCGATTAAAGGCTGGATCCTTTGTAATCTACTCAAAAGGCTAAGCACATTGGCATTAGCAGCGTTAATTTCATTCGGAAGATACAATTCGTAAATTATTGCGGTTAAAACAGACTCAAAGAATGATGTATACGCTGCAAGAGACGACTCATTTTGGGATAATAAAATATAATGAACTATATTGGTTATTGTTCCTTAAAATTTATTGTTGTTTTTTATTGAGCATCCAGTGACTGTTTCATGATTCAGTGTAAATGCGCCCCCTACACTATCATAATTCCAATAAACCCAGGATAATTCGTCGGGCTAGTTATTAGCCAAATATCTTTACTAATCACCATTATGGTCATCCACTAGGCCTGCAGCACATCATAAATTGATTTGGCGTCCTTAAAGTTAACCCCTAATGCTTTAAAGTGCTCTTTCCCGCAATCCACTTTTTTATTTTCACTTTCACGCCGCTTGTCGCGCTCCAGGGTGCTTTTGGTTTCCCGTACCAGATATAGCTTTTCATCATCCTCTACCACTACCGCCCAGTCAGGGTTGTAATCCCCTAATGGAGTCGCGACCTTGAACCAGCGGGGCAATTTGCAGAAAAACTTCACCTTTTCGTCTCCATCTAACAGCTCTGCAACGTCTCTTTCAACGCCAGAATCATATTTAATATAGTTGTAAGGGGTGCGGTTATCATTGCTTTGCACCTCATACAGGCTATTCATGTATTCTTTGACTTCTTTCTCCTCAAACAAGCGCATTTCGTAGTACTGTCCTGGAAGAGGTTCATACTTGATACCGTCAATGATCAGCTCATGCAGTGCCCGGTTAATCAGTTTGGCGGTTTCAGTCATGAATGCTTGCGGGTTGATCGCAAAATCCTGAAGTCTCCTGGAGGCTTTCAGTATTTGCACCAGCGTGCCGCGAGTCAGTTCGGTTTCCCTCTGTAGAAATGTCAGTATATCCGGCAAGGGCTGTTCGTTCTTCACAATATAGGTTCGGTTACTGGTTATTTTTCCGCCTTCTACTCCTACTTCTTTTATTTCCAGATCCCGTTTGGTGATTTCTATCTGTACGGCTTTCGTTTCAGCCATCTTATTAATTTTTTCAGCGGCCCGCTCAATCAGGATATCAGTCTGAAATTCAACTGAATACCTGGTCTTCTGGCTGATTTTATCCCATAAAGCCTTAAAATCAGGGTTAAGTTCAATTCGTTTATTGTAAGTGACCTCTTTTTTCTTGCTCCCATCTTTCGCAAAATCACGCGGCAGGAATTTTTTCATTCGGTTAATAATTACCTCATCCATACCAGTAAATTCGTAGGGAAGATTCAATGCAAAATCCATGCTGTCCGGCTTGAATGACTTAGTAAAATCCCCGTTATGATCGATGAAGTTCTGTTTTTCCAAGTGCTGCCACAGCTGTTCGGACTCATCCAAAGCAAGATACTCTGTACCTTCTTTATTAAGCAGCTGTGTAAATGCCGCCTTGGGAATCCGCCCAAACCTGAAACCACCACTGGGGTCAATGGCAGCTTCAATATCGGATTGCAATCCCCGGGCATAGCTCTCAAATGTTTCGTTGGCAATAACCGTCAGACGGTTAATCTGTTCATCATAGATACGATCTCCGTCCTGGTTGACCGGCAAACGCAACCCACGCCCGATGGTCTGCCGGCGTTCCCGGTCAGTTCCCATTTCCCGCAAGGTACAGATCTGAAATACGTTGGGATTATCCCAGCCTTCACGCAGAGCAGAGTGACTAAAGATGAAGCGCAAGGGCACATCCATTGACAGGAGGCGTTCCTTATCGCGCATAATCAGTTCATAGGTTTCGTCATCCTTGGCGGTACTTCCGCTGGTATCAAGCAAGTCTACTATTCTCCCTTTCTTTTTGTCAGCGGAAAAATATCCGTCGTGCACCTCCTCAGCAGTATAAGGAATGACACCCTTATAAATTGACTTCTGGCTAATCTTCGTATAAGCCTCTTCAAACCACTGGGCGATCTTGCCTTTTTGGGGATTGCCATCTTCATCATAAACCCGATAGCTCTTTACATGGTCAATAAAGAAAAGGGAGAGCACTTTAGTCCCCTGGTCCTTCAGCCGCTTTTCTTTGGCAAAATGCGCTTCGATGGTCTGCTCGATCTGGCTCTTCAGGCGTTCATCATTCATCCCGCTCGATTCCTGATAGAGCTCTACAATAACGCCATTTTGAAACTCAACATACTCATTGCCTGATTCAGCGTTGATATTGATAACTTGATACCCCTCGTAATCACTCCGCTTGGTGAAACTTGCCAGAACATCGCCATGCTTGATGGTGATCTGCTTGTCCCGAGTACCATTGAGCGTATCCTCAAAAATGGTGACCTTGGCTTTGGGCGTTTTGGAGCTTTTCGGCCAATAACCTACCGCGTCCAGTCTGACCAAAGTCTGATTCGGATCCTCTGTGTCACTGGCATCCACCACCTCAATCTGCTTGACTAGCCGCAAATCAAAAGCACGGATCGGGTCCAGCTGATACAAGAGATTGTAAGGACGGGTATGGGTGGCCGAATAGCGCAGACAAAACAGCGGATTCAGGTTGCGAATGGCTTTTTGCGACTTTTCGGTATTGTCTACGCTTTGTGGTTCGTCAATAATCAAAATCGGATTGGTTGTCTGCACGTATTCGATCGGGCGGCGTCCTGACATTTTGTCCTGTTCCTGGTGAATGACATTCAGCTTTTTCTTCTGTTCGTCAGTGAGTGTAGCATAATCTACATTCTCGCCGGCATCCTTCTGAAATGCCTGGATGTTAATCACCATAATCTGTACTTCATTATTAACTGCAAACTGCCGCACCCGGCTCAAATCTTTGGAATTATAAACAAAATCATCAAATGGGACATTGTTATATAGTCCCTTAAAATGCTCGCGCATCAGCCTAATCGAAGTGGTTACGCCTTCGCGAATGGCAACCGATGGCACCACGATGATGAATTTCTTAAAGCCGTAGAGCTTGTTCAGCTCGAAAATCGTGCGCAGATAGACATAGGTTTTGCCGGTGCCCGTCTCCATCTCCACTGAGAAGTTTGGAAAAGTATACGGACAACCTTCATAAATATCACGTGATTTGGGAACCTGGTTGCACACCTGCACTGCCTGCAAATTAGCCAGCAGCGGGAATGTGGGGGGAAGCAAAGGATTCCCGATCCCCAGTTCGTTAAACATTTCGTCGTCCGTTTTCCCAAAGTCTATAGATAAACCTGTCCCCTGCTGGGGCAAGCCTTCAAATAGGTCAGTAACGCTTTTTATGGCCTCAAGCTGATAATCGAGGCCGGAATCAAACTTCAGTTTCATTCTTGGGCCTCCTTATATGGTTCTGAAGATTATCTGGTTGTGCTTCTCTTTTTGCATATTATGAGCCGCAAAGGTCTGTACGGCATTGGCTTTGAGCTGGTCATTCCCGTGGAAGGCAGCATCCAGACAGATAAACTGCATCGGTTCACTGGCAATAACCGCATCTATAAGCTCTTTGCTAACCGTATCCTCCAGACAGATCAAAAGTGCTCCTTCAGCGATGGAAAATACTTTTTTCCCTGCAAATGTATGCTCCTGCGCCTCGGCTGTAGGCATAAACCCTGCTTTAAGCAGAATCTCAAACAGCAGGTCTTCCTGGCTGGCGGTTTCGCTGATATGGTCGATGTGCAGCTCCAGCTGCTCTATGATCTTATCCGTTGTAGTCGTTGGCGAAAGAGTGTTCCATTGCTTGAAGTTGGATTGATCGAGTTTGAATACCCGAAAACCACGGTCTTGTCCCTTGGCATTTTCAAGGTCGAGCTTACCTTCCTGTTCGTTATTGAGCTTTTTTATTACTCGACGGATACGCTCTTTGCCGATATCGGCAATGGTCTTATAGCCAGCCCTGAAAGCTTCGCTGTCCTCGGCGCAAGGTTCGGGTAGCTGTATCATTATAAACTTGCGATTGCCACCATCTTGCTTATCCATATCAAGTATCGCGTGAGCTGTAGTAGCTGAACCAGAGAAAAAGTCAAGGACGATATCAGAATCCTCTGTGCCACATAGTCCAGCTAAATATGAAATTAATTCACTCGGCTTTGCAAAGTCGAAGGGAATTGCTAGTTTATTGAGCTCTTGAGCACTATGTCGGTTTTCAAATTTGTCAAACATATCTAGCGGAAGTTTACCCTCCATAATCCTATCGCTAAGCCATATCTTGGTATATATATTCCAATTACTTTGATTTTTCTCAGCAGTTATTAATGGCGAGGTACTAGTTTTTTTAAATAATATATTTCCTTTTGCCAACTCATCGCAGTAGCGCTCATATGTCCAGCGCCAAACTCCATCGCCATTAATGGGCTTTATTTTTTCACCATTAACTATGTGTTCTGGGAAAGTATTCCCGGGCGGTATAACAAATTCGCCATCTGGACAATTTATATAATATCTTTGATTTGCTCGAATATCTAATGTCGGCTGGAATAATCCCATTTCACGATATTTTTCTCCTTTGCGTGGTCCATCTTCTTGTATTTGGGTATAAACTTTACTAATTAATTCATAACTTAATTCATCACGGAATTTATCGATTGCATCAATACTTTTAGCATATATCAATACATAATCCGTGTTAGGGGAAAAAAATTTGCCTTTTTGACCTCCTGTTTTCATGAGCCTAGTACATACAGAAATTCTATTATATTCTCCAAACACATCATTCATTATATTTATTAGATTAGAAAACTCAATTTGCCCAATACTAACAAAAATCACTCCATCATCTTTAAGCAGATTCCTGGCTAGATATAACCGTGGATACATCATATTCATCCACTTTGTATGAAAGCGGCCTTCATTAGCAGTGTTCGTAGAAAACTTCTTGCCATCCCCATCAATCAGACCAGCATATTGCAAATATGTTTGCAGATCCTCGGCATAATTATCCGGGTAGATAAACTCCTTGCCGGTATTATACGGGGGGTCAATGTAGATCATCTTTACTTTGCCATAATAGCTTTTCTGCAACAGCTTCAACACTTCCAGATTATCACCCTCAATAAACAGGTTTTCGGTGGTATCAAAATTTACCGATTCTTCGCGGCAGGGTTTAAGGGTCGCACGGCTGGGGGTCTGGATGAGACGCAGGGCCTCTTTCTTACCCGGCCAGTCCATGCCGTAGCGTTCACGGCGATTTTCAAAGAGGTCGGAAAAGGTACCCAGTTCTGCCTTTAGCTTTTCAAAGTCGATTGATTCAATGATCTCACCCTGAGCGTTTTTGGTTTCAGTAAAAACAGAGGGGAAAAGCAGTTTTAACTGGGAACGATTTTCAGCTGGTATGTCCAGGGACGTTCCAGCAAGTTTTTCCGGTTGTTGATTGGTCATTTTCAAATCTCCTTATCTCTATGTATTACACCAGTGTCCAGCGCACGGTGAATATGGTTTTCTCTTCTATGGTTTGTTTCAACCGTTCTTCCACAGTGTCTAATAGTTCATCCTTCAAATGTTCAATCTTTTTGGCTGCTTCATCATATTCCTTCCAAGCGGTGTCGCGTTTTTTATCAATATCGCGCAATTTCTTTTGAATTGCAAGTTTGTCCGGGAGACTTCCCGCCAGGCGGGCTTCTTTTTTGTAGACTGCAATCTGGTCATCATAGTCCTTAAGCTCAGCTTTCAGTCCCTTGCGTTTGTCCTCCGCCCAGTAGTTGAGTTTGTCAATTTCTTCGTCAAACCAGACGGCCTGCTTGCGGTCAATCTCATCCAAAATTATTTTTTTCCGCTGGGCCGCTGTTTCATTTAGCAACTCTGGCACCTTTATTTTTTTATTTGCTTCGACCCGAGCGGGCAAATCAAAGAGACGGCGAGAGGAATCTTCGGATAACACTTCACCGCTATCATTTACCGCGGTAAAAATCAGGTGATCCTGCGCATCTGATCCATTTATGGACAACAAAGCCAGGGAAAGCGTACCGGATTCCCCCTTGTAGGGTTCAAGACTATTGGAGGTTTGAGCCCAGGATGAATAATCGAAAACCATCTGGGCGGTTTCCGGGCTTCGACTTTTGGCCTGCTCTATCAAATGCTGGGCCAGGGGATGACCAATCCGATAACGATATGCATGTTCTGCATTGCGGGCCAGGGTATAGCTTCCCTGTGGAATGCCCGGTCCCAAATATGCTGAAGAATGCAAGGTGAATCTCAGATTAGCCTCATCAAATTCGGCTGCATCAGCCAGTTCAAAACAGCTTAATTTCCAGAGCATGGTATCATATTTGTTAAGATATTCGCGGCTTTCGGAAAGACTTACTCTTAACCGGTCATGTACATCAGCATCAAAGTTTTCTAAAAGTTTTTTCCGGGTATCACTCATGGTAGCCGTTATTTGAGCTTCCATTTCGGCTTGCAGCCGGGAGAACTCAGCTTCAATTTCCTCGGTCGTGCGGCAGTGCTGGTAAATGGCAGCAATCCGCTTTTCAAATTCCACCCCGGACTCTATAGCTCCCAGCACTTCATCACTGGCACCAAAGACGCCGGAAAAGAGGTTAAACTTCTGATCCAGGAGCTCAAACACGCGCTGGTCAGCCGCATTCTTACGGTTAATAAAGTTAATGACCACTACATCGTGTTTTTGTCCATAGCGATGACAACGCCCGATGCGTTGTTCAATGCGCTGGGGATTCCAGGGCAGATCATAATTGACCACCATGGAACAAAATTGCAGATTGATTCCTTCGGCACCAGCTTCGGTAGCTATCATAATTTTGGCCTGATCCTTGAAATGGTCAACTAAAGCCGCCCGCATATCAGCCGATCTGGAGCCGGTTACACGGTCAGATCCCTTATATTTTTGCACCCATTGACTGTAAATAGCACTGGACTGAGGATCACTATTGGTTCCGTTGAATAAAACTATCTGGTCCTGATAGCCATTTTGAGAGAGGAGCTGTATTAAATAGTTTTGGGTTTTACGAGACTCAGTAAAGACAATTGCCTTTTCCACCGCGCCCAGTTCCCGGGCTTTATTAAAACCATGTGATAATGCACTAATTAAAGCATGTCCCTTAGCGTTCTCGCTTATATTAATCGCTAAATCTCGGAATAGTTCCAGTTCCTTGATTTCGGCTTCAATTGCCTCAATATCAAGCTCACTAATGGTTTCTCCTGCTTGTTCCTCGTCCCACTCTTCCGATTCAGAATCGAACTCTTCAAAATCCTGTTCAATATCGTCCATTCCATTTTCGGTCTGGGCCTCTTTCACCTGCTTTTTCAAGCGGTTGGCCAATGAATCCAGCGCACCGGCAATGGCATAAGTCGAAGAGGCCAGCAGTTTGCGCAGAATAAGGGTTATCAGCTGCCGCTGCGAGTTGGGCAGTGCATAGAGCTGGGCGCGCTGAAGATAACTCGATACCATATCATATAAAGCCATTTCATCTTCAGCAGGATAAAAATCCTCGGTTAATGGGATGCGGTTGGTATAGCGGACATACTCAAGTACCTGCCGGCGTAAGGTCCGGTGGCAGATAGGTGCCAACCTGGCTTTCAGTTCATCAAAGCTTGATTCTGATGAAAGCCGGGCATACTGGGCTCTAAAACTTTTCTCATCCCCAAAGGCATAATCATCAATTACACTAACCAGTCCATAAAGCTCCATCAATGAGTTTTGCAAGGGTGTGGCCGTTAAGAGAATTTTGGGTGTGTTAGACAGCGCTATCTTAATCGCCTTGGCAATTTTATTATCGGTACGATAGACATTTCGCAAGCGGTGTGACTCGTCAATTACCGTCAAATCCCAGGGCATAGTCATAATTTGTTCGTTATTTTTAGCTGCAAATTGATAGGAACAAATGACTAAAGAATCCTGTTCAAAAGGATTCTGTTGGCCTTCTTTAATCATTTGTTTATAATTTTTTGATTCCAAAATACAACTGGGTAAGTAAAACTTTTCGGTCATTTCCATGGCCCACTGCTTGCGCAGGTTGGCCGGGGTAATAATAAGGATTCGGCGTTTCTTTTCCGACCATTTCTGGGCAATGACCAGGCCGGCTTCAATGGTTTTCCCCAAGCCGACCTCATCAGCAAGAATGGACCCTTTGGAAAGCGGCGATCGAAAAGCAAACATGGCGGCATCCAACTGGTGCGGATTCAAATCAACCTGTGCATCAGCCAGTGCTGATGCTATTTTTTCGGAATCACTAAGTGAGTGCCGCCGGCTTAATTCATATGCGAAATAGCTTGAGTGGTACTCTGTCAATGTCATATATTATCAACCTCTTCCCTCTCGGCACTCACCTGCGTGCGCTTCGCGATTACATACGCAGATGTTCTAAATCCCTCCGCCTGTGCCTCCACCTCCGTGGCCGCGGGCAGAGTACAGGCTGCGCTAACGCTCCGCTCTCTGTACACTGTCCTCGGAAATTATTAAGTGCTTTTAGCATATAGGGGGATCAGGGGCTTGAGTTGGTTCAGTATTTTCTTGGCCCAGTAAAAAAGCGATTGCTTCCCGATTTTCAAAACCCGTTCAGTCAGGTGATTTATCGCCTGCATTTTAGACTTACTTCTAGGTAATTTGCCAAATTCCTGCAAAATAAAGTAAATATAGCAAGGAAGCTACTTATCTAATCAAGCTGGAAGAATAATCATAACAATTGAAGCCATCATACAGCTTTGCCTGTTTCCGGCTTCAATGTTATTGATAGAACAAAAGTTCGTGGATGTTTGTTGGTGGGGAGGAGGTGCTGTTTATAGCTCTAGGATCGAGGAGCTTTGTGAGCAGGTTGTTTCATTCATTCGCAAGCGAATCAATGTCATCAAGGGGAATTAATCAGAAGTTGAAGGTTCGATTCTTCATGGCCCACCATAAAAAAACCAATTTATAGCCATTCAAAAGGGGAGAAGTTTTTGAGATTTCTCCCCTTTTTCGATTTCGATGCCAGAAGTTTTTGGGACGTGCAAAAACACCTAACATTTTTATGAAAAAGGCTTCCTCTTAACAACTGTTCTCTCTTTCCCAGTTCGCCCTCCTCTTGGGCCTATAATCTCTGCTTGTGAAGACCTGAAAATTTTTTACCTGGTTTGAACGTTGGAGCTTTTGCCATTTGGTTTACCTTCTTTATTTAGGTTTTTTCAAACAACCATCTCTCTCATGTAAACTTCCTTTGTATATCTTGAAAGCCACCCCAAGGAATCTTTTTATCGTGGTGTAACCTTCCTACCACTATCCCTGGATCAATTACAACTTC
>JAQUXM010000071.1 GCA_028692415.1 Syntrophomonadaceae bacterium
GATTTGCTAGCATATTAAAAATTAATAATGTAATTGTATAGTAAGTATTAATATTGATTTTGGTCAATTTTTGAATAATTAGGGAGACAGGGATTTGATTATCGATATACATATTCACGAAAAAACGTTTTCCTCCGACAGTGAAATAGAATTGCAGGAGATTGTTGAGGAAGCTCGCCGCAAAGGCCTGGATGGGATATGCATCACCGATCATGATAGCAATGGAATTGCTGAGAAAGCTTTCGCATATCGGCGAAAGTCCGGATTCACAGTGCTGGTGGGCGCAGAAATCCTAAGCTATGAAGGGGATATTCTGGTATTTGGCATTGATAAATTGCCTGCAGTCAAGTTGCATGCCGAAGAACTGCTGAAATTGGTGGCCGAACAGGGAGGCATCGGGATTGCTGCCCATCCATACCGGGACAATAAGCGGGGGTTGGGAGATAATATCCTGACCCTAAAGAATCTGGCTGGTTTCGAGGTATTGAACGGGAGAACCGAAGCCCATAATAATTTGCATGCCTTAAAGGTTTACCAGCAGACAAACATTCCGGGTTTGGGAGGGAGTGATGCACATAAGCTTAATGAGGTAGGATGCTGTGCCACATATTTTAGCCATAAAATTAAGGATGAAAGTGATTTTGTTCAAGCTGTAAAAGCAAAAGGGTTTGAACCGGTTTTTTATGAAAATGGGCTTTATAAAAAAGTAAAGAAGGGAGTATGGGATGAAAAAATTTCTAGCTTTAATTGCTGCCTTGGTTTTGGTATTTAGCCTGGCTGCTTGCGGAACAGACAAGGGTACAAACGACCCCAAGGAAAAGGCAGACCCCGAGAAATCAAGTGCCTATGTTGGACAGGACTGGTCATCAGAACATTATAAAGAGTCGATGAAAGGCACGGTCTTGAATCTTTATGGGGTTACTGACGTAGTAAGGCCAACTCTGGATGCTTTTGAAAAGGACACCGGGATTAAAGTGGAGCACCTTACCATGCAAAACGGTGAGATTCTGCAGAGATTGGAGAATGAAGGCAAATCAGGGGTTTCGATCGCTGATTTATGGTTTACCGGTGGTGCAGATACCTTCATCAATGCAGCGCAAAAAGGCCTTTTGCTTGCCTACAAGTCTCCCAGCGGAGAAGCCCTGGAAGCCCGTATGAAAGATACAGAGGGTTACTGGCACGGTACATCCCTGACCATCGTAAATTGGGTAGTGAATAAGAATCTCATCAAGGAGAAAGGGCTTAAAATGCCTGAAACCTGGGATGATTTGCTGCAGCCCGGCTTGAAGGATGAGGTATCCATGCCGAATCCAGCTTCTTCCGGCACGGCCTATAATGTTGTTACAGCAATGCTTGAAGTCAAAGGCGAGGAGCAGGGCTGGAAATACCTGGAGAACCTGATCGGGCAGGTTCCCTACTTTACCGCCAGAGGCAGTGACCCGGCAAATCTGGTTGTCCAGGGTGAAGCAATCGTAGGTATAAATGCCAGCAACGGGGACCGGGATTTGGAAATCAATAATCCCCAGGTTGCCCTGGTATATCCTAAAGATGGTACGGGCTGGTGGCCGCAGCCAGTAGCCATAGTCAAAGGCAGCAAGAACGAGGAAGCGGCCAAGGTTTTCATTGACTGGATACTATCCCAACGTGGTATGGAGAACATAGCCCAGGAAAGAAAAGCTGCGGTGGCAAGAACGGATGTGCAGACCCCGGAGGGAATTGTAGATATTAAAAACATTAAACTCTTTGCTACGGATTTCAAAGCCAATGCCGAGATGAGGGAGACAGTCCTGGCCGAATGGGGCAAACGCTTGACCGCAGCCGGTAAATAATTAAATTAACCAATAGAGAGTCAGAATGGCGCGCTTATTCTGGCTCTTTATTGTCTTTTATACGGCAGCAGTACGGAATCAAAGGAATTGGACAAATAAATGAAGTTTAAACAAAGCTATTTATTAAAGATATTTTATTGGCTGCTCTCACTGAGCATTATCTATTTTATTGTTTTGCCGGTATGCAGCGTATTTATCTATGGCATTGCTTCCGGGAGTGAAGCGGAATTCTTCAAGCAGATACTGCCGCGGGTTTGGAAACATATGAAGAACAGCCTGCAGGTGGCAATGGCTGTAACCTTTATATCGACCTCGTTTGGTCTATTAGCCTCTATTACGTTGTGGCGGATAAAATTCTGGGGAAGAAGGATTATGCGCATTCTGGTGCTGATGCCCTTGATCAGCCCGCCCTTTGTAGGAAGTGTCGCCTTCATCATGTTATTCGGAAAAAGGGGGCTGATTACGCATAGCTTCCTGGGTTTGGAGGTCAGTCCCTTCGGGTATTACGGGATCGTTACCATGCAATCCATTGGCCTGGCTACCCTGGCTTATTTGCTTATCTCAAGCGCAATCAAAAAAACTGATGTTTCTCATGAGGAAGCAGCCAGGAGCCTGGGTGCATCGGAAAGGGATATTTTTCTGAGCATAACCCTGCCTTTAATGATACCTGAGATTACGGTAGCAGCTATGCTGGTATTTTTGGCATCCATGTCCGATTTTGGAACCCCTATTATCATTGGGGGAGGCTTTCAAACCCTGGCGTCGGATTTATATATACAGATTACAGGTTTATACAATATGAAAACAGCGTCCATCTCCGGGATATTTTTGTTTATTCCTTGTTTTATAGCATTTTTCATTCAAAGATATTATTCGGGAAAAAACATGGTTTACAGCCATTCCATCTCAGGAGAATTTATTGAATACTATCGGGTAAAAAAAGCAGTCAAGCTCTTGCTTATTCTCTTAAGCTGTGTATTTGTCTTCTTTGTGTTTCTTCAATATGCCTTTATTGTTATCGGCGCATTTACCGAACACTGGGGATATAATTATTCATTTACCCTTCGGCATTTGGAAAACATCCTGAGCAAGGAAGCAGCTCCCTTTGTAAATAGCATCAAACTTGCAGTGCCGGTTGCCTTGGTCTCTTCCATATTAGGCGTTTTGCTGGCCTATATTATTAAGTCCAAAAGCTACCCCCTGAGCAAACAAATTGATTTTTTCACGACTTTACCAGCATCTGTCCCCGGGATACTACTGGGTATCGGCTACCTGGTGACCTTTAAATATCCTTTATTAGGAATAGGTGGGTTTGTCCTGAGCGAACTGGAGCCAGTAATCTTGCTGGGAACCGGGGTTATTATATATCTGATTTGCATTTATCGCTATCTATATGTAGGATTGAAGTCGGGTTATGCCTTGATGGAACATGTGAATCCGAATTTGGAGATTGCAGCCATAAACCTGGGCGCGAGCGAGCGCAGAGTATTTTTTGATATAATCTTTCCGATGCTGACACCGGCATTCAATGTGGCTTTCCTCAAGAACTTTAGCTCAACGATGACGACCCTGGGGGCCATCATATTTTTGCTTTTACCCAGGAACAAAGTGGCTGTTCAGCAAATCTTTCAGGTAATGACCAGTAGTGAAATCGGTGCAGCAGCGATGATGGCCTTAATGCTTTCCATGTTGTCTTTGGTTTTTCTGGGGATATTTCAATTATTCATCAATCATGAAGATATTAGCAAGTATTTACGGGGGTGTTGCCAATGGGTATCGAGCTTAGGGAAATTACCCAAAAATACGGAGAGCTGACTGCGGTCAATAATGTGAATCTGTTTATTGAAGATGGAGAGATGCTCGCACTCCTGGGTCCTTCCGGCTGTGGAAAAACCACCCTGCTGAAAACAATTGCCGGGCTGCTTCCTTTATATCGAGGAAAAATATGCTTCAATAATGAAGATATAAGCAAATGGGAAGCACAAAAAAGAAATGCAGCCATGGTTTTTCAAAACTACGCCCTTTTTCCCCATATGAGCGTCGAAGAAAACATTGCTTATGGCCTTAAAATAAGAAAAAACAATAAATCCCAAACCATGGCCAAGGTTGATGAAATTCTTAACAAGGTTGAACTGTCGGGATTAAACCATAGAAAAATCAGCGAATTGAGTGGTGGTCAGCAACAACGGGTTGCTTTAGCCAGAGCACTGGTTATTGAACCCAGCATTCTCTTGTTTGATGAACCACTGAGCAATCTGGATCAGCGATTAAGAATTGCCATGCGTCAAAAGATCCGGGAAATTCAGCAGGAATACGGTATTACCAGTATCTATGTAACACATGACCAGGAAGAAGCTATGTCTATTTCCGATCGGATTGCAGTCATGAAAGATGGTATTATCGAACAGATAGGAACGGCAGACCAGGTGTATCTAAAACCCCAAAACCGATTCGTGGCAGAGTTTATGGGGATAGCTAATATTGTGAAATTGGGAGAAAACCAGGAACTCGACCGGATATTGGAATCAGGAAATCCGGGAAGCTCGCTAAGAAGCCGGATTTTGGACGGCGGCTGGGATATGCTCAAGCACCGGCTGCTGGTTTTTAGGCCTGAAGATGTTGAGATCGGCGAAGCGGGAGAGTTTGAGGGGACTGTGATATGGCAGGAGACGATTGGTTCCGTCAAAATGGTAACAATTGATTACCTGGGAAACAAGATTATTGCTGAGATCAGAAATTACTATAAAAGCGGCATCAAATGTGCAAACGGGGACAGGATACGCTTTAATCTTGACTTGAATGAGATACATCTTATTGATGATTGAATATTTAATTAGTTATAAGTTGAATCGGATATCTTGAAAAAGCTGGCAAGAATATTAGGCAATTGCTCCTCATTGTATTACACTTTTAGAAGATGATGGTCGCTAAAAGTGAGGTATACTAGTATGCGAAATAATCCCCAACAACGTATTAATGCCAAAGCTGTATCCTACTGGCGCTGGTCGGCCGGCATCAAATCAGGATTTTTACTGCTCATTTCAGCAGGCTATCATATGGCACAGCAACACTGGCATTGGCCGGCCTGGATAAGCTTCGTCCTGCTGGGTTTAACCCTTGCATATGCCATCTATGCAATCATTCTTAAACCTGATATTACATGGAGAACCTGGCGTTATAATGTATCTGAGCAGGAAATCGACCTCCTGCATGGCGTATTTATCAGAACCCGAACCCTGATTCCGATGGTGCGAGTCCAGCATGTAGATACCGAGCAGGGTCCGTTGCTGCGCCGTTTCGGGCTTTCATCGGTAAGCATCTCCACTGCCGCTGGGAGCCATGAGATACCAGCTCTAGCCGATGAAGTGGCAGCTTTGTTAAGAGATCAGATTTCCGTACTGGCCCGGGTGGTGGACGAAGATGTATAATCCCCAGCGGGTTCACCCCTTGGCCATACTCGAATTCACGCTGCGTAAAATCTATTCGCTGGGTCAAGCCCTGCTTCCCCTGCTCATTATTGCCATCGCCCAGCAGGAAATTCGAAAATGGCTGCTGCCGGCTACTCCCATTTTACTAGTTCTTTTCGTTGCCTATGGCATTCTTTACTGGCTGCGCTATGTATTCTATATAAGTGGACAGGAATTGCGCGTGGAATACGGGGTACTGGTAAGAAAGAAAAGATATATCCCCTTCGAACGGATTCAAACTGTACAGATTTCCGCTGGTATTCTGCAGCGTTTGTTTGGCCTGGTAAAAGTCCAGGTAGAAACAGCAGGAGGAGGCCGCAAAGCAGAGTTTGTTCTGGCCGCCCTGCCACGAGACAGGGCGGCGGAACTGCAAAAGATCCTACAGACAGGTGAAACGCATCTTGAGGCACGCGAGGACGAAAAGGAATATATCGAATATAAATTATCAACCCGCTCCCTGCTGTTATTAGCGAGTACCTCGAATGGCATTGGCGTAGTACTCAGCGCTTTTTTTGTCATCATTTCACAACTTAATGATTTCTTTCCCAACCTGGATGTTTGGGAAAAAGTCGGAAGCTATGCCGGGCATCTGGCTACCGGAAGAATAAGCCTGATTATCCTGGCTATTTTCCTCTTGTTCCTGCTGGCCTGGCTCCTGTCGCTGCTGGGAACCATCATTCAATTTGGCGGTTTTCAACTGCGCAGAACAGGAGACCGTATCATTATCAAACGAGGGCTTTTTGAGCAACAACAAGTAAGCATCCCGATTAAACGCATTCAGGCCATCAAGGTAGTCGAAGGCCTGTTAAGACAGCCTTGGGGTATGGTCAGTGTACAGGTCGTGAGCATCAGCAATACCGGCACCAAGGGTGAAGGTAATGTACTTTTCCCATTATTGCCAAAAGCAGAGCTCCCCGCGTTTCTTGGGCAAGTAGCACCAGAATTCAGCATGCCTTGGGAGCTGCAAGGATTGCCCGCCAGGGCCAGACGTCGCTATTTACTCGCCAATATCATCCCCGCCTTGATCATTGCCATCTTCTGTGCCTTCTATTGGCCCTGGGGATATATAGCAATTCTCCTGCCTGTATTGGGAGCTGCACTTGGCAATAAACAATATAACGATGCTGGCTACCAGATGGTAGACAATAAATTATTACTTAGATCACGAAGTCTGGGCAGAGTAACCATGATCATTCCCAGACGGCGCATCCAATCTTTGCATGTATCCCAGAACCCATTCCAGGCACGCAACGACTTGAGCAACCTTAGGGTCGCCATTGCATCCAGTAACACTCCTACCACTGTTCGATTGAAAGGAATGGACATACAAAAAAGCCGCGGTATTATGAACTGTTTTGCAAATACGCATTGACGCCATTTTCGTTACGCAGTCTGTTTAGAAAGCGCAGTTATGCCCGGTGTCAAATATATTGGGTTATAAAAGCTCTGTTGGACCAAAGGGGTTGTCGTTTAATAATTAATAAGCTATCCAATCCACCTCTAGTAAGCCATTATTAATTTTGGATGGTGCCTTTACCCAATCAGGGTACCAAGCGTTTAGCATTAAGTACATACTTTGCTGAGGAATTCCGTTTCTGAATGTGGCTACTTTTTCTCCATCTACCAAGAAGCTTACTTCTTGTTGATAATAATCAATAGTATATGTATGGAAATCCTGGGCTGGATTAAAATCCAAAATTTTAACCATTTCTTTTGTTTTTTTACCTCCAGCATAAAGTACAAAATATATTTTGTTTTCAACACCGTTATATATCTCAATATCTATTTCCTGGTAATAATCAGGAGCCCGGTAAAGAAAAAAACCTGTTATAGAAGATGGAACATTGGGAGTTTTTAAGCGAACCTCATAACGTCCATGTTTCATGAGTTCCTTGCTTTGTATTTCGCCACTGCTTAAGCAATCACCAGGAAGGAGAATGTTTAAATGATTATTATCAACCTGTACATTAGCGGTAAGAAAACTGCCTCTGCCGATTGAATGTCTGGAAACAGCCCAGGTACGGGTATCCAGCTTTTCAAAAGGGTCGATTTTTCTGAAAATTACTATTTCTCCTCTGAATTCAAATGAAGCTAATTTTGTTGCTTTATTTTTACTATGTGTTGGTTTTTGATCCCATATGGCTAAAAATGAATTATACTCACCACTAATTAAATCTTTGCTTGAAGGTATCTGCCAGGTTATTTCAAGCGTTTTATGTTCTCCCGGATTCAGATTTACTGATTGTGCAGGAAGGTCATAATATTTACCCAATGGGTCTTGCAGGCTATAGCCAATCCAAAGAATTTGTCTTTCATCCAGCCTGTTTTCCAGTGTTATTCGAGATATCAAGGTGTCTTCAGGCTGGTATACTCCCTGTGCCATTTCAATATCTGCAATTCTAAATCCTCTTTTGGTATCAATATCAACCCTTCTGTTTATTTCATCCCATGAAACTTCAGATCCAAAAGCTTCACTGACTAAACGCAAAGGAATTAAAAGGCGTTCTGCTCTTATAATGGGTGATATTTCAATACTTGTTCTATTACCATTTATTAAGGCTTCATTTTTATTAATATCAAAGACAAGATGATTATCCAAATAACTCAGGTCAATTCGCTTGGCGTTTTCATTCCAGTTAACACCAATACCCCATGATTCTGCCAAGACTCTGACTGGTATCATTACTCTATCCTGCCATAGCACAGGTTCCTGATCAGTGAAAATCAAAGCCTCCCCATCCAATATAACATCTATTGCTTTTGTATCATTAGCGTTTGCCAGTTGACTGGTGTTATTTGCAAATGATAACAATACCCAAGCCAAGACAGCAAAGATAAAGATAAATAGAATGAGAGATAAGTATTTGTTTTTATTTACTTTTATAATGTGTGCTTTCATAATTACAATTCACCTTGCCTTCGAGACACGGGACAGATATTAAATATAAATCAATGATAAAAGCGTACTGTTTATCATCCATGGCCTCCGCCTTGGTTCAAAATTTCTCCCGGCACAATAGTCGGTGATAAAATGAAGGGGAAGATTACCAGCAAAATGCTGAGCAGAATAAAAAGAGCCAAAACGGCATGGCGTAGCTTGTCAGCCTGGATAAAGCGGCCGTAGAGTATTGTAATCTGCTTCCAGTGCAATACGATATGAAGAACCAATAAAAAAAGCAATAGGAATCCCAAATACAAGTGAATGTCGTGCCAGGTTTCCTTCCCGATTCCTAGCATGCTCATCTCGACCTTTTGCCCGAATACCGCTTTGCCGGCCTGCCCACTGAGCAGAACGTAGCGGGTCAAAAATCCCGTTCCCGCCAGAGCCATCATGATCAGAAACATTATGGCATCGATTATGAAATTCTGTTGGGTTTTTGTTTTCATAATATCATTCCTCCATTCTATAGATTAACAGTTCCTGGATCCTTCCGCATCCAAGAACTGTCCGATATGTTAATAACTACTGGTTTAGACCGGTACCATTGTGATATCCCATGCCAGTACTGCCTTGACCAAGATCTGAGCTTTTCCCGGCGCCTTGACCTCTGCCAATGCCATTATTCATTCCCTTGCCGGCACCAAAGCCTGCTCCCAGTTTCTTTCCGATTTGGGCCTGGTTCGTACCATCACAATTAGCCTGATTTTCTTGCAGGGCATTGATGATTTGATTTGCACGTTCCTGCGTCATGCTGTTCGCTGCAACTTTGGCACTAAGCCGATTTTTCTGGATTTCTTTAACTTCAGCCTGGAATTGAGTCAACACGTTGGCTTCACGTGCTATTGCGCCATAAGTTTTACCTGTTTGGACTTTTTCGGCAACAACACTAGCGGTTGTTCTTCCGGTTAAGCCGGCTGCTGCTTCAGCCGGGGTATTATAATTAGCTGCTGCATAAGCTGTTGTGGATGCAGCCGTAATCATAACTGCCATGGCTCCCACAACCATGAATTTTTTCAGGTTTTTCAATTAAATCTCTCCTTTCATTAATCAAACAGTTTAGGTCTTGCAGATCTGCCATGTCTAAATAGTAAATATAAATCATGGCAAAATTGTGTCCTGAAAATAGCAAATTTGTGAACTTTTCAGGCTGTTGCCATGAAAAAGACATGAAAACATATATAATTAAAACGGATGGAGGTTGATACCTATGCCCACTATTCTTATAGCAGACGATAATCAACAGATTACTTCGATTTTAGGGGAATATGCCAAAAAGGAAGGCTATACTCCTATTATAGCCTTGGATGGTTGGGATGCTTTGGAACAGTTTGAACGTACCAAGCCGGACATACTTCTGCTTGATGTTATGATGCCTCAAATGGATGGGTTTGAGCTTTGCCGGGAAATACGCAGAACTTCCAATGTTCCGATTATTATGGTTACAGCCCGGGGGGAGGATTTTGAAAAAATTATGGGGCTTGATATTGGCGCTGATGATTATATCGTCAAGCCCTTTTCACCTGCTGAGGTTATGGCGCGGGTTAGGGCAATAATGCGCAGACTGGAGCGGGAGGACAGCCGAGTTAACAAGCTTTTAAGTTTTGATAATTTATCTGTAAATCTTGAAGACTATACAGTTGCGGTGGCTGGGAACAGTGTAGCCCTGACAAAAAAAGAAATAGAGTTATTATGGACGTTAGCGAGTCATAAAAACAAGGTTTTTTCCCGGGACAACCTTTTGGACAGCCTGTGGGGGCACGATTATTTTGGGGATAACCGTACGGTAGATTCGCATATTAAAAGACTGCGGGCCAAACTTGATGTATTCTCCCATGATAATTGGGAGATTAAAACTATATGGGGGGTTGGCTATAAATTTGAGGTTAAGAGCTGATGTTTAAAAACAGAATTGCATTAAAACTTACTTCGTATTTTGCGGCAGCATTGCTTGTGTTTTCAATTCTAATAGGCGGCGTTTTTTTTGTCCTGTTTAAAAACTATACAATTCAGCTGCACCGGGCCGATTTGGAGAAAAGAGCAACCGGTATCGCGCAAAGCATGGCGGGATTTATGAGTTCAAACGGCGAACAGGTTGGTTATGGCGCTTACCTTCGATTTGTTAAAGATATAGCCATGACTGATGTATGGATTGTTGACCGGAACCTGAACCTTATTACGCGAGGACAGGGAAAGGGAAAAGAGTATGTTTACTCCGATTTGCCTGCTGATGCAGACAGTGTGATATTAGAAGTTTTTAACGGTAAAACTGCCTTTAGTGAAAATTTTAGCACCTTGCTTAATAGACCTACTCTGACTGTGGGCACCCCTATTATTGGTTCTGACCGTACAATTATAGGCGTGGTTCTGCTTCATTCACCGATTGAAGGAATAAATCAGGCTATAGCGGATGGTTTTACTACTCTGGGAATTAGTATCCTGGCTGCGCTTTTGCTTGCATTTTCACTATCAATCGTGTTTTCCATAAGTTTCACCAGACCTTTGAACCGAATGAAAACCACTGCCATGATATTGGCAGATGGTGATTATGCGGTTAAAACCCAAATCAAGCAAAATGATGAACTGGGTGATCTGGCGGTTGCCTTGGACATGCTGAGCGAGCGTCTGGCACAGGCCAGTCAGCAAAGTGCAAAACTGGAACAAATGCGACGGGATTTTGTGGCCAATATTTCACATGAGCTGAGAACACCCATAACTGTAATCCGAGGTTCGCTGGAAGCGCTGATTGACGGAGTTGTGACTGAGCCTGAACAGGTGAAAAGCTACCAGCAGCAGATACTTTCCGAGACCTTATATCTGCAAAGGCTGGTGGCAGATTTGCTGGATTTGTCCACACTGCAGAATACCGATTTTGCAATAGAAAAACGGGAAGTAAATATGTCTGCAATAATAGATGATGTTAACCGAAGTATGGCTCATATTGCTGATAACAAAGGAATCCGGATTGAAGTGACCAAAGACGAAAGCCTGCAGCACATCTGGGGTGATTACGGACGACTCCGGCAAATGCTGCTGATTTTAGTGGATAATGCAGTGAAATTTTCACCTGCGAATGGAGTCGTTAAGCTGACCCAAGAGAATGGAACAATAACTATAAGCGATAAGGGTATTGGAATAACAGAGGAGAATTCACCTTATATCTTTGACCGTTTTTATAAATCAGGCTCAGAACAGAATAAAAGCGGCAGCGGTTTAGGTTTGGCTATTGCCAAACAGATTGCGGACCGCCATGATATCAGCATCACAGTTGAAAGTGAGCCCCATACGAACACCGAGTTTCGATTGGATTTCAAGGAGGGGTGAGTAAACCAGCCATGGGGACACAAGGGCCGTTGAGTTTTAATTTGTCATTTCTAAAAATCGCTAAAATAATACACAACTATGCCTTTTCAATTGACTATTACACCAATAATTTCGGGGTCTCTATATTACCCTTTTTCGTTTTTACAAAGATTTTACAACTCATTAACGATAGACAATAGCTATAAATCTTTAATGGTGCTATAATACGTTTAGGCTCATAATAAACCTTCAGGGGAACGTACAGAAAGTTGTTTGACTGGTCAAAAAGGTTATTAAGAGCAGATAGTCGAGCGTACTGGAGTTGCTCGATTACACCACTTAGCAGAGTCCCCAAGGGGACCTGCAATTGTGGATATAATATCCCATCATTTATAAAATGGTGGGATTTTTATTTTAGGATATGCACATGCACGCTCTTTGCTGAGTATTTTATGTCGCATACTCATCTTCACCATCATCCATAACCGGAATGTTTAGGGTTTGTAATATTTTTTGGTTTGTTCAAGGTTATCCTGATGCATAATATCTGCTTCACCCATATAGCATGCACTTATTGAATAGCTGCCCTTCGAACATTGTATGGCCAGAAACCCGAGGAAAAAGCCGCACTAAACGCGGCTTTTTCTCACTATCCGATTCTCTGAAAGGATCTTAATATTCAAAAGCCTCCAGAGCAATATTAAGGGCCGAGGTATCTCCGTCGCTGATGATATCGGCGGCGGTGCATACATTGGGAACTACATTACGCAGATAGAAACGGGCTGTTTCCACTTTGCCGGTATAGAACTTGTAATCAAAATGTTCCGCTCCCACTTC
>JAQUXM010000072.1 GCA_028692415.1 Syntrophomonadaceae bacterium
GGCCAGCACCTCCTGGCGGAACTCCGGTTTACGGCTTTTTATTATATCCTGGCGCCAGTTTTCCACCAGGCGCAGAGCCCGGGCCGCGTTTTCTCGCACACTAACTTCCCGGGACGTTCGAGCATACCAATCCAGAATGGCTTCCATGGCCGGTTGATATTTCAGGCGATTTTCATTCAGTTCTCTTAAAAGGTCAATGCCGCTGCCTTCCTGCATGGCGCCAATCGCAAAGTGGGCCAGGTCGAGGTCGTATTTTATTGAATCGCGGCGTTTGCCGGGACGAGTAAGCCGGGCAAAGCACCGTTCCAACGTTATCGGGCATACCCTTCGGTTCTGTTCCTCCACCCAGCCCAATCCTTCCAGATCCTCCAGGGTAATAGTTGTTCCCTGCAGCATTTTGTGGGCATCATCCCGGCTGAGAACATGATTATTTTGGAAGAGGCTCAAATATTCGCGCGTAATGGGAAGGGCTGCTTCCGGGGGCCTGGGACCCGCGACCGAATCGGCATCTTTAAGCAACTGGTTTATTCCCAGCAAGGCATCTCGTATAGACAGAGGCTCGCCGCTGCCAGTGAGGACCTTTCCATAATGCCGGCTGTAAAATTCCAGGGCCTTGCCCCTGAGTACCACCAGGATGTCCGCCTCCGAAATATTCTGGTTGCGGTAAAGCTCCAGTATGCGCTGCTGGTTGCGCACCGATTCCTTAACCCAACGGCGCATGGCGGCCCAGGAAGCCGGCAAGGGTTCATCCTGGCGTTTGCGGCAGACATGCAAAATATCGTACTCTATCTTTCTGGACCCAAAAGCAGCCGCCTCACCCTTGCTCTCATCGCTGCGAATCGGATAGGTAGCCACCAGGACAAAACCCGCCTCAAAAAGACTGTGCAAGACCGGTTCCCATTGCCGGGGATCACTATGGTGGAAAGTGAAGGCCAGCATTCCGCCCGGCTTTAAAACCCGGTAGGCTTCCTGCCAACAGGCGGTCAGAGAGTGCTCATAGAACTCGGTGGCCGGTTCAGGCAGGCAGCAGGGATTGCTGTCCCCGGCATTCAGGCTGCTGTCGCCGGTAATTTCACGGATAATTTCCAAGTGTTCGGCTTTAATGGCACCGGTCTTTTCCCAGGCTTCCCGAGTATCGGGGTGTTCAGCCCGGTTGCGAATGGCCTCCAGAGCCTTGGGTGTAGCCGGTGAGCGCCAGTAATCGGCCTCAGGTTTTTCCTCATACCAGCACAGCATGGGAATGCGCAGCCAGACATAGAAGAAATCAGACAAATCAGAGTAAAATACGTTATCGGCAAAGGGCGGATCGGTGATTATCAGGTCAAAAAAGCAGTTTTTAAACTCTTTGATTTCTGTCGACGATCCACATAATAATTCATTTGCTGGAACTACTTGTTCTCCGGTATCAATCTTTATGCTTTTTCGGCCTTCATTAGGCAAATAAAACTCCCAACCCTGCTGTGTCCAGGAATAGCCTTCAAATAGCGTATCTTTAATTGAAGCCATGTTGCCTCTACCTAGACGATGAAACACACCGTTTTCTACCACCAATGCCTTGGGATGAAAATTTGCGTTCGATAGCATAGGCACCAATTTATCATATTCCCTATCCCAAAAGCAGAACATATTCTGGTTACGAAGATACTGCTGAAAACCACCCAATATTTCATCACGAAATATATCAATTGGTGCAGGCAAATTCATCAACACACAGAGTATCTGGCTTTGTACCAGCAACTGCCGGGGATTGAACATAGTCCACCAGTGGGTATAGCCCCAGTTTGGAATCCCCCCGTTAAGATGATGCGTCATCCAGGCATATGGTAGTTTTTCCCTGGGCCAGTAGTCTTTAAGTTCTCCGTCTTTTCGCTGCTCCCACTCCCGCTCTGCAGCTATCAGGCGTTCCAGGTCGGCTGCATCCGGGGCCTTGAAATAGCGCCCGTTATAGTTGTAACCCTCGGCTTCGCATTGAGGACAGTGGCATTGCAGGGCATACGGGGCCACCGGAGCGGAACGGCGGGCTTCCTGCACCTGTTCCAGGGCTGAACGGTCAAAGCCGGAGTCGTTTACCAGTTCTAATACTTCTTCATCATCCTTTTCTCCATTAACCAGGGCCTGTCGTACCAGACCAAGACAGCCGTTTTCCTTCCACCTTTGTACCTGGGCCTGGCAACAGCCCCCCCGCAGCAAGGCCGCTGCCACATCCTCCAGGGAAAGGCTGCTGCGAACCGCTGTGAGCAGGTCATTTTCCCTTCCGCAAGCCGGGTTCTGACAGGTGAATTTGCTCTTGCCCGGCACCGTTCCTTTCCGGGTATCCATGATACGCCCATCCGGCAACCGGATGTAACGAGGCAAGCCATGCCTTCGCCGCTCGCTGCTCTGTTCGCCCGCTTCCGCTATCTCTTCATTGTCTATAAAATCTTCTTGCTGGTTGTTTATTTCTTCCTTCGTCCCCAGCAAAGCCAGGGATTCATCCTCATTTAAAGGAATCCTCCCCCGGACTTCAAACAACTGCATATTGTTTAATCGTTCACGATACCAAGCCGCCGTGGCCTCTACCCCAGCTTTGGCGTAGCCGCCCAGTTCCCGGCCATCCAGCCGGCCGGGAGAACCGCACAGCCATTCGGGGTCAATCAGCAGACTCATATAGACATTCTTTTTCTGAATACCCAGGACCTTTTTATCAACCTGACCAGCCCGGAAAGCATAAACCGCTTGGCCATCAGCCATACCGCGAAATGGGCCACGTTGCTCCTCTAATATTTCCATCAGCGCTCCGCCGGTAAAGGCACCACAATCTGGGCAGTACAGAGCCCTCTCTCCCGGAGTCGCCTCCAGCAGCCGCAGGATACGAGTCAGCTTGTCTTCCGACCGGCCTTTGCCATAGTCCTTCAAAGCCTGGGCATAATCCTGGCTCAGCTCGGTAAAGGGAGCTTCCTTAGGCAGGACCACCCGGGGCACACCAGGTGCCATGCGGGTTTCCCCCAGCTCAGCCTGAAATACCAGCCCACATACGGGGCAATTCATTTCTATGTATGCAGCGGAGAGCTTCTTCTCTGCCACCAAGGGCGAGGAAAAAACCGGGGTGCGGTGACCGCAGCCGGAAGCAGGGCAGGGTCCATGTTTGGCCCAGAAAGTATAAATTATCTCGGGTCCTTCCCAGACATAGTTTTTCCTTTCCTGAAGCGGCAGCAGAAGTGGATTTATTTCCGCGCTTTGCCGGTTGCGCCGGTCAATCCATTGTCCTTTGTGCCCCCGGGGACAGCTGGTGATGTAAAATGGCATGATAGCCGGCTTCACTTCAGCCTCAATATGTTCGAATAAAGCTTTGACCTTTTCCGGGTCGGCGGCCGCTAATTCATTCTTGACTACCAGCCAGGCGACGGGATTGAGGTCAATCCCCGTAACCTGCATGCCCAGACGCGATCCTTCCACCAGGGTAGTGCCTCCACCCATAAAATTGTCCAGGACTCGCAAGTTCTTAAAACTCCCGGCCTTCTGGTGGTTGGCATAATAATGATCCCAAACCAGGCGGGCGGTGGCCGTAGAGTTTTCAGGTGCCCGACTCGCAGCAGCAATCAGCGTCGCCCGAAAAATGGAGGAACGCCTTCTGGCCCACCACTTGGACATCTGATAGATGGGTTTGCCCGCATTTCCCTCCAAAGCTGATAGAGCATTGATTGGCACCAAGGGA
This sequence comes from Syntrophomonadaceae bacterium, assembly GCA_028692415.1. Classification (GTDB taxonomy): domain Bacteria; phylum Bacillota; class Syntrophomonadia; order Syntrophomonadales; family Syntrophomonadaceae; genus JAQUBU01. Next base: position 3,695 of record JAQUXM010000072.1, read on the forward strand.
AAATCTACCTCCAGACATGTGAGAGGCCGTTCCGGATCATTGAAATCAACTGTATTCAGGTGTATAGCCCGCCCCAGGTTGGGGGGAGTATTTTCATCGCTGTTCTTGCTTGCTTTGGCACTCTTTGCGGAGGCTTTAAATCGTATTGTGCCTGCAATCTTATCTGCCTCCTGAGTAGCAAGCAGTATATCCCGGAACAGCTCGCCTTCGCTCTGTTTGTCACTTTTCTGTTTTCGCTTGCCAGCCATAAATCAAACCTCCGCATATTCAATAAAGGGGACCAGGGCTTCTAGCAGGCTCAACCCGCCATGGGTCATATGGGGATAGCCTCCGGCTACAGTCCAGCGACGCTGGCCCAGCACCACATGATGATTATTCATGGTCAGGGCCAGGGGCGGCATAAAGCCACCAGGGAAATCAAGCTGAGCCGGGCAGGAACGGGTTTGTCCAAAAATCCGGGCCATGATTTCCTTAGCCGGTCCATTTGTCTCCGAACTGGCAAAGAGCCGGCAGTTGGCATAACCGTGGTCGGAGGTGACAATCAATTTCCGGCCCTGGCGCAGGCGCTGCAACAGTTGCCAGAATCCGGGTGAGGACAGTTCTTTATGTACCAGTCTAATCAATTCATCCGGTTCCCGGCGATGTTCATGGATTTGGCGATCCAACCAGGTGTGCCAGACTACCAGGTTTTTAAGGGGTGGAATCTCACCCAAACAATCTTCAAACGGTGCACTCAAAACATCACTATAGGCAGCCGCTCCTCCTAGAATGAAGCTGGAGCCGGTGCCATTGTTTTTCAGGCTGGCACGGCTGCTGGCACCCAGAGCATGGGCAAAGGCATCGGTTTCGGTGGGGATTTCTGAACCCGTTACTACCGCCTGCAGGGGTTCTATTCCTTGTTCTTTGCCATATTGAAGTATTAGCGGCAGTTCTCGCAGGGACAAAGCATCCAATACCAGTACCGCGCAGCCACCGGGGGCCTGCATCGCCCACCATGCTTGTAGCGTACGGGCAGTAGTAGTTACGGACGCAGGGTAATCCTGCCACAGATTCCAGGCGGACTCGGCCAGGAAACGATCCAGATTAACGGTAGCCCGATGTAGACTGGCCGGGTCAGCCTGGTATACCATACTGCCCAAATATTCTATTATACTCTGCCAGCAGGCCTTACTATCTCGTTGGTCCAATAATTGGATGATGAGCGCTTGCTGCTTCTGCTCGGCGCTGAGCTGAGAATTAGTGCTCATTATTCTGCACCTCCCGGCAGTTTAATCTCCAAAACGGCACGGGTAGTTGGTGGAAGCCTACGTAAAAGTTGTTTAATATCCTGTACCGTTAACCCATTAAACTCCAGGCGGGCCTGTGCTATTTTCCGAGTTGATTCCATACCCCAGACATCAAACTCGCCACCCAGATTAAGGATGGTTTTTTCCTCGCTGCGCTTTACCACTGGCAACGGACTGACAAGCGGTGTTCCATTCGGGACATTCTCGGGTCTGTCAGCTCCAGGCATCACAATGCCGACCTGATTATCTTCCCCCTGGCACCCATTCTCCGGCAACTGACTAGGTGGAGCAATGGTAGGATTTGAAGCCGGATTTATAGGGAAAAGGGTACCGTACCCTGCCAATGGCGGAGAGGTTGCTGGTGATGCCATAGCATCACTTCCTACAACCTCAGGCGGCCCCAGGATGATTTCATATAGTTCCCGGCCTCGTTTGGAAGCCTTGTTTTTTAACATATTGAGCACGGCTTCCGCATTGCTGTGCTCGGGCTTTTTTCCTAACCAGGTACCATTGACATTTATATAAATCCTTCCGCTGGAGGCAATACGCAAAATTTGCTCATAGGTTTGCACTTCGCCCAGGTACGGTATAGGGTTGGCGCCCGCCCCGACCGGCGGCTCTTTTAGTTCTTTAAGCAAAGCTCCAATGGTCTGATTTTGCCGGGCCGCTTCCACTACCAACGGTTCAAAATCCTCAAGGGCAAAAATATCATCCCGGATCTTCTCTTCAACTTCAGTAATTATTGACGGTCCATTTTTATTCAAATCCTCAAACAAAAAAGTGCATTGGTCTGGATCCTGAGCGTTCCACTGTCGGATAATGGCCAAACGGTTATACCTGCCGGATAGATTTTGTTTAAGTTCGTTGCGAAATTTACCTACCTCATTACGATATTTACTATCCCGTTCACCCCATTTTTGTCCCAGCAATGCAGCTCTGGCTGGCATCATCAAATCGGGATCGGCAAAAATATTGGTTTTATCTTGGCGGGGAAGAATAATTCGTACAGTATTGCGATATTTGTTCAAATGATCTCTTAGCCACCGTCCCAAAATAGCGTTTAGATTATCCGGTGACTCCGGCAGAACGACCAGCGCCGGCCGGTCCCATGCTTCGGGGCGAAACTTGGCCTCGATTTCATCCCACGGGCGGCTTGTCCAGTTCGGTCCCAATACTACCGGCCAGGCTGATGGTTCACTAGCTTCGGGCATAAAATAATGCGTTAGATACTGCAGCAGGTAATGTACATCACTGCCATCCTCAAAATGTTTGTCATTCCGAGATGAAACCAGTAAACGGGCCCGGGCATTTTCCTCTAGTTTGAAACGCAGGCGGGGCGGCATTCCTTCTTCGTGAATATTGAATGAGTTTTCTTTGACCTGGTTGAGTTCGTCATTGAAAAAGTTGTCGTCTATAACCACATCCCCGGTCAGATCCAAATGTATTTCTTCCCGGCTGCCGCCTAAGTGATTGCCAGCCGACAAGGAACGCATCCATAAAGCACTCAGCATTCCGCGAACAAGTGTTAAAGCTACTCCAGCCTCCTGGACCGCCGCCAGGTTTCGGCAGGCAATCTCCCGCAAACGCTCCTGCCCGCCATCGGTCAAGGCATCAACTAGGGACTGTACCCCGGAATCCAGATTATCCAAACTAAAATCAGCCGGAGTAATTATAGCTTTGTCATGAGGTAACGCACGAAAAACCTGGGCCAGCACCTTAATCAGGTCACGGGAACCCTGAGCTGTTTCCGATAATAGTATCTGATCCTCAAGAAGTTCCAATAGCTCGGGAGAAAAGGGCCAATCCTCCATTACTTCACGTTTGATACGCTCTTTTTCCCCGGCATTCAAATGGCTGTACAGCAGACGATAACGCTCAGTTGCGTAAACCTCGGTAAGTCTCTCAATATCAGAAACTAGAATATTACTGCGATTATCAAATAAGCGGTGCAGCACCATCTGTTTGCGGTCCTGGCGTGCAGTTGCGCCCCGAAAATCTACTCGAATCGGCTCATCACGGTGAATCTGCCGGTAAGCATCAGTCTGATTATTGCGTACCGAGACCACCAGCATGAAAAGTTCAGGCCGGTCTTTAGCCAGTTCGGATAGATTCTGGATGAAGTTAAATGTCCAGGTACGGCGCTTGCGACCGTATTCCCCCGCCTCATCAGTTAACCCGTCAAACCAGGTCTGAAATTCATCTAATATCAGGGCGGTAGGTTGCTCAGTAAACATTTCTTCAAGCAGGGACCGGGGGGGCACCTCTTGTCTCAGACCTTCAAATTTGCCCTGCATCTTCTCTCCCTTAGGATGGCGTTCAAATATCAGGTCCCAGAGATATTCATATTCATTATTGTGGACGGCCTCGGTAATAGGCAAGAAACCCTGAGGCAACTCCAGCCTCTTCAGCTTTTCACTGCCCAGACGCCGGCCCCAGTCTCTCAGCCAGACGGTTGCTTCCTCCGGTTTGGCCAGGGCATGATGTAACACCGCCATAATATGTGATTTGCCGCGTCCCCGTTCACCAATGAGGACTACAGGAAGCCCTGCTCTGGCAGTGCTGATTGCCACCAGCGCATTCTGCAAATCAGCCACCGGATAAGTAATATTCAAAAAGTCACTGCTGTTTTGATCCAGAGCCCCACTCCCGTCATCACGGTGGAAAACAATGGCCGTGTCTCGCATATGCGGGCTTAAAAATTCATCACGCAACTTTAGACCGAGCATTATAGTGTCACTTCCTTCTATAATATGGTAGATAAGCTATTAGAATACTATATAATGTCCTCTACATTATTTGATTCATTTTGTCTTCCATTTATTATTTCATGCGTAAATAGTATTATTTTCTACATAATGGCTAATTATTCCTGCATAATATAAAAATACTCGGGATGAATAATTTCCCCGAGTATTTATTAACCTGTATTTTTATTGATCAGTTTATATTCCCAACCGGGTCCTAACTCTTTCCTCGACCTCCATTTCAATCCGGGGACGTTCTATTATCTTTAATAAATCCCCATGTACATCTCCACCTTGTGGATCATGATAACTAATCATTAAAGCGAAGGCTTGCGGGTTTATGGTTAATTCTTCTGCACGTACATTCATGGTGACTCTCAATCCCCAAGGCTTGTATTCCATACCCTGTAGGTGTTTGTAGTAACGTTTTACCGGCGACCACTTAAAACCAAATTCAATCAAATTTCTTTCGAATAGTTGCTCGTAATCGCCTTTTTTCCTCACGGGTTGATAAGGCACATCGCTCTCAAACGATTCTTTTATTTCGCCACTCTTTTTGTCCAATTTTTGATGAAAGCGTCCCAAGGCAGCATCAATATTTACACGGCAATATTCCAACCCATAGTTGTTATTCAGTGGGGGATCGTAAACCAGTGTCATCCAGATTTCCCCATAGCATTTCCCGTCACGAATCATGCACGCAGGAAATGGAAAATCGTTTATCTTAATCAGAGTACTTCCGCTTACCTGGCTTTCATAAATCAAAGTAGCTGTGGATCGAGTAGCCATCAGAATAGAACTTAAATCTCGCGGCAAACCGTAACCATAGTATTTCATATTTACCCGATCCGGGACTTTCCCACTTATAGGATGAAAACAGGAATGAAGAACCAGAGCCTTAGCCAAATTCAAAGATATACGTCCTTCATAAGCATTATATACGGAGGCCAGAAGGGCGCTTAGATAGGGAGTGGAATAGCTGGTTCCATTCCCTTCTACCAGGTAGCCCTGCTCATCAACAGATCTTAATCCAGCCTGAGCCGGGTTGAGACTATGGTCACAATTTCCCCCATAATGTACCAAGTCAGGTTTGACTATAAAGTTGGGCCCAAAACCACGGCGGCTAAACGAGGAAGGTTCATTCCTTTTCACAACGGTTTTTGGGTTATCGGTCTGAGCAATGGCCCCTACCGTCATCCCGCGAAGAGAATCGGCTGGAGGGCAAATTATATCCCGGTCCCCAATACTTTGCTGAGGCGGCCACTCTCTTTGCGGAGTCTCCTCATAATTGCCACTGGCAATAGCAAAAATAACCTCATTTTCATTCTGTAAACTGTCAAGAGCTACTGCCAGGTCGGAAAAAGCCAGCATATTGCAACATTCTGTTGATCCCAGAGAGATATTCCAGATCTTAACCTTATTTTTATAACGGGGGATTACATCCTGTAAAATATTCAATAAATGGTCTTCTTTAAGCTCGTCAACCTGACCGTGATCGGGATCGTTATTGGGGAAAACACCTATATCAAGTATTTTCACCCCGTTCAAACCGGTACTATGCTGATTATGATTACTCAAGTTATCTCCAAAGGCCATAATTCCACCTATAAATGAAGCATGACCCTGGTTCAAGTATGCTGGGGGTACATAATTTTCCTGAGTGAAAATCCATGGGGCTAGTTGAGGATGGTTCGCTGGTATACCTGTATCAATCAAACCAACTACAGGATAATTTTCATCTGGATCAGGTGGGGGGAAACTGCTGATTCCCTGCAAACGATTCAGACTCAAGGGAAACATCCTATACTTCGGAAAAACAGCAATTCTCCTGATTGCACCAAAGCTAGCGATTCTATCAAGTTGGGTCAGGTCATTACATATTATTTGGTAAACCAACATATCACGTGCATATTTAATTTCTTTTATTACCTTGGCGCCACAGGTTTGAAGGTGCTTGCAAAAGATATTTTTTACTTGATTGTTAATTTGGTTGGTGGACATTTTGAATAACTGAACTTTTATTGATTGTTGACTGGCAAGCTCCCGGGTTACCTGTTCTTTTTCCATGAGTGCATCTTTTTCAGTAAAAGGCGTAATATCTTCAATGGCGGAGATATTAGCTACAGTTTTTTTAGCCTGGTTCGTCTTAATCAGATGAGATAGATTTATCAGACCCTGTTCAGTAGCTTGAATAAAGATTTCACCAAACGCCCCACTTCCAATTACAGGACAGGTATTACTTTTAAACACTTGCACCGGGCGATGGCTTTTGGCTAGAGCATCATCATGTAATTTCACCCTGGCTATACAGGGAACATCGGGATAGATGGCAAATTTTTTTTTGAAAGCTTTTTGTATTACAGTGATCCGTTCCCTTAATAAAGCCCTTCGCTGGACATCAACTTTATGAAAGTTTTTCGGGTCCTTAGCGCCTCCGCCAGGTTTTTCATTATAGTCATCAATCAACCCCGCCAACTTTATATATGGTACCGGTTCTTTGCTCCTCATTCTGCTCCCCCCCAAGCATATTGCCTACCGTTGGCTTTGATATATTAAGCAAACGGCTTATAGCGCTATAGCTAAAGATTTTTTCATCTAATCCCCGCAAATACTGAACTTGTGTTCTTAAATCGCTTTGCCACCGTTCTCCTTCCTGGTGGTTATACCGAAATAACAGGAAATATGCCTTACCCAAATCACTCGACAGCAATTTTTCCCTGCCTGCCAAAATCATATTTCGTAACGCCCCTTGGCATATATCCTTAATATCCGCTCCGCTCATCCTATCAAATAGCCTGGTTAATGCATTTACATCCTGTTTACTCAATGCCGCACCATGACTATTAAGGAAGATATCTATCATTTGTCGGCGTGAAGCACTATCTGGTACCCCCACTTGGATTCTATAAGAGAAACGCCGCCATACTGCCTGATCCAGTAGATGTTCGTGATTGGTTGCTGCGATCAATATATTACCTGTCCCTGCAGATAGGTCAATATTCTGCAGGAGGCTATTGACTACACGCTTTAATTCCCCAACCTCATTATGATCATCCCTAATCTTAGCTATTGCATCAAATTCATCTAAAAATAATACACAGGGAGTACTCTTAGCATAATCAAATAGCTGACGAATATTCTTAGCGGTATTGCCCAGGAATGATGAAATGAGGCTGTCCAGCCTGGCTATAACAATTGGTAGCTCAAGCGTATTGGCAATATGTCTCGCTAATACTGTTTTCCCACAACCTGGCGGCCCATAAAGTAGTATGGAATCAGGCGGGTAAATTCCCGCAGAGATCAACTGATTGGCATTATTATATGAAAGTATAAAATCATCTACCATCTTTGCGGTCTCATGGTTCATTATTACCGGCACCTGATTTTCACCAGGCATGTAAACTTCGGCCATAGGAAGATGAGATTCCTTATCATAGGGTAATTTTTTAAGCTGGGTAGATAGTTGAGCATTGGATGGTTGAATAGAATTGCTTTTTACATTTAGTGCTTGATTCCTAACCGAATCAGCTATCTTTTTTTCACCGTTGTCATCTAACTTATCAGCCAGCAGGAGTGCATAATTAGTTACTTTAGTTATGTCTAATTTTACAGCGCCTTCAATAATTCTAAGCATCTCAGGCCAATAATAAGCCATGCATATCCTCCTTTACTATTTTTATATTATCATTAACGAATTTTGTTTTCAATTAATAATTTTATGATTATTAATTAACGATTATGGCTTTTTAATTAACATTAGTTCATTTAGAAGAAAAACCCGGCTGTCACCGGGTCATTTGAGCTTCCTCTATTTCTTTTTAATACGCTGATTTCGTCGATGTCCTCGCATATGTAGCCTACTTCGATGGCCAGGAAGCGCTAACATTCTCAGCCCTGCTGGTAAAAGGAGAAGAGATTATCCTGCCCGACCCCTATTATGCCTGTTATCCTAATTTTATTCGTTATGTGGACGGACAACCGATGTTCGTTCCCGGTAAGCGAGGATGACGGCTTCAAATACCGTCCGGAGTCCATCTAAAGATACCTGAGCCCCTTGACCCGGGCGATCATGGTCAATTCCCCCAGCAATCCTACCGGCGGAGTATTCAGTGCTGGCGATCTTAAGGGGAACCTGATTTCGCCACTCCGGAACCGGTAAAAGAGGCGGCATTAAGGACTATACAACAGGATGATACCCATTACGCGCACAGCCTGGGCAAGATTACCCTGCGAGAGGAAATAGCTGGAGCCCGTAAGCATAATACCGATACTACTAATACTACTACAATAATTAATTTTATATTATTATCATGCATTCTTAAGGCTCTTACTTTAAAAGCAACGTTTAATAATACTGTCCATATAAGCCTGGAAATCACCCAGGTGTTCGCCTATTATTCGATAAATCTCCCGCTCAGCAATCTCATCATACATATGAACAGCACGATTACGAAATCTTATCATAGCCTGGAAGGTTGCCTCTTTGTCGTTTTGGAGGTAGCCTTCGCGGGTTAGTATCTTAATGGCATCATGATAGCTTTGGGGTACCCCCAAGCCCTCTCGGGCAATAATATGATTGGCAATGTCAATCATTGC
>JAQUXM010000073.1 GCA_028692415.1 Syntrophomonadaceae bacterium
TAACGAGGCGAAAGTATGAAAAATATTTTCATTAGATTTTGTGCCTTGAGTAAAGCGAAAAGAATGCTTATAAATATAACCCCCGCCTCGTTGCAGTTGCAGCGGTGTGTTGAAACTGCAACGCAGTTTCTTCCGATGCTTAAATGGAAACCTGCCCCAATATATTTGAAAGGAGTCGATTTAATTGAAAAAAAGTATCCTTTGGTCCCTCGCGTTGTTAATGATGATGCTGGTTATGGCCAGCCCGGATGCCGCCGCAGTTCAACTCGATGTCAACGGCAGAAACTACGATACTTCAGGCCAGGCCAACATCCAGGATAGTATTACCATGGCCCCCCTGGATGTGCTGGCAGACACCTTGGGCTGCACAATAACCCAGGAAGGTACCAAAATCACCCTTCAGGAAAATCAGGATGTGCTGCAAATGACCATCGGCAGTTTAGCAGCAACACTAAACGGTCAGGAAAAAGCGATGCCGGCCGCTCCTCTGCTCAAGGATGGGAAAGCCTATGTCCCCATCCGCTTCGTATATGAAAGCTTTGGAGCCAGTGTAGATTGGCAGGACGCCAAGCAATGCATCTCGGTATCATATGCCGAAACACGCAATGGCATGACCGCCGATGAACTGATAACCAAGTCTTCGCAGAAAATGAACGAAGCCAACCGCTACAAAATGACTGCAGATGCCGAGATGGACATGGCGGCAAGTGCTCCGGGCGACAAACAAACCCCCGAGAATATGAAGATAAAAATGGATACCCACATTGAAGGATGGCTACAAGCCAATCCCATATTAATGTACATGAAGCAGGATGCCGAAGTTGTCCCCACAGCGGACAGCACTCCCCAGCAGGGTCCCCAAAGTGTTCAAACTGAAATTTTATTCAACGACAGCGGCATGTATATGACCATACCGGAAACAGGATGGGTAAAAATGAATATGCCGGGTTTAAACATTCAGGAATTGATGAAACAATCCAATAGCCAGGACCCGGCCGCCGCCATGCAACAGATGAAGGAATTGGGAATGTCCGTGTCCTTTGCCAATGACCAGGAGCGCAATGGGCAGAAATATTGGGTCATTAACGCAGCCATGGGCGGAGATATCTTCAAAAGCGATTACTATAAACAGATGACCAAGGCTTCCGGGTTGGAGCAAATCCCGGATATGCAAAAACTTTTTGACAATATGGATGCCGACATAAAATATTCCGCCTGGATTAATCAGAACACTTTGTATATGGATTATATGAGCATGGACAGCCGGATGAAAATAAAAATGGATATTCCTGATGCGGAAAATAACAGCCCTGTAAACATGGATATGGCCATGCAGGCCGATTACACTATGTCCGATTACGGCCTTCCCTTCTCGGTTCCCGATGTAAGCAAAGCGGTGGACTTTGAGACCATAGTAAATCAGAAAAAGTAGCATCTTTAATAATTACCCGACATGATTAAAGCCATGAGAACTACGCTCATGGCTTTTCTTTTTTAAGCATCGGAAGAAACTGCGAAGCATTATATTTACCTGCAATGTTTTCAGATCGTTCTTCGGCTATTTTTGATAATAGTATAGTTTTCCGTTTTCAATCTGGTAATCCAAAAATTCCTGATGATATAGATGGCTGATTATCGCCGCAACGGTGGAAAGAGAAAAATAATATTCTTTAAAGTCAATCTCCAGTTCTTTTAATATGCATAACTCCTCCAGGATTTCCTCCCGGGTTTTGGGCTGGATCAGCAAATCCAGAACCAGTTCAAGATAATAGTTGAGGTTATCCCGGTTAAGCTTTAACAATTCCTGAAGCTCTCCAGGGTTATAAACTTGCTCCGCATGACCGAGTACATAATAATCATAATCCAGTTCCGCTATCGTATTATAAGTACTCAATTGTTGGGCTATGTCAAAAAGAAAGGGAAAGGAATACTTGGCAATTATCTCCTGACTGAACAGCGCATCGCCCAGGAAACATACCCGATCCCGAGTACCAATCCCGATTTGGCCGCGGGCGTGTCCAGCCAGAGAAATCACTTCGAATTTCTCTTCATTAATCTTTATATTTCCTGGATTTAGAATGTCGTCTACCAGAAATTGCTTGCTACGCAGAAAATGCCGGGACAGTTCCTCGACTGGGCTGCCCCCATAGAGATACGCCGGGAAAAGATAAGTGTTTTCCAAAAAAAGCTTCTCCTCCGCTGAAGCATAGAACTGCGTCCCCGGAAAATGCTCCCTAAAAAACAGATTCCCCCCGGCATGGTCGATATGATTGTGCGTATTTATAATATATTTAACATTCAAATTATGCTCCCGGAGTATATCGCTTATCTTACGCCCCTGTTGGTTATTGTCCCCGGTATCAAGCAACAGGGTATAGCGGTCTTTGAATTGAAATACGCCAATGTTGGTTGGCGCAGCTATATAAAAGCTGTTGCCATTGATTTTTTCCAGTCGCATATTTCCTCCTGAAACTCACTTTTTTACAAAGCTGACCGTGCGATCGGGAAAGGTGGGGTGCAAGACTACTTCCCGCTTTAAATCACAGCCATTTTTGAGCAAAATTTCTCCAACCGTCTGCATGGCTAATCTGGGATGATTGTTCTGCTGGCTAAGGTGTGCCAGGAATACCTGCATGGATTCCAGGCGCGGAATGCTAGCCAGGACCTTGGCTGTGTCGTAATTGGACAAATGCCCTTGCGTGCTGCGGATGCGCTGTTTTAACATCTGCGGGTAAGGCCCGGTACGAAGCATTTCCGGGTCGTGGTTCGATTCCAGTACGGCCCCATCAGCATGACTCAGAGCCTGTTCAACTTCCCGGGTAACTACGCCCAAATCAGTTGCCATCACCCATTTTTGCTGCTGGTAATATAAGCAAAAGCCCAGAGGGTCCGCCGCATCATGAGAAATCTTAAAGGGTTCCACCTCAACTGCTCCCAGGGAGAAATTCCCCTCTATGTATTTGATACATTCCCCGGGCAGTTTATCCCGGCAGGCAATTCCAGACCAGGTGGCAGGACGGGCATAAACCGGCAGTTTGTATCTTCGCACCAGCACATCCAGCCCCTGAATATGGTCTATATGTTCATGGGTAATAAGTATGCCATCCAGTTCTGCTGCCCCGACTCCGATTGCCGCCAATCCTCGTTCAATTCTGCGGGTGCTTATGCCCGCATCAACCAAAATCTTGGTTCCTCCGAATTCAAAGAATACCGCATTACCAGAACTGCCGCTGGCCAGTATATGAAGCTGCATATGTATGACTCCTTAATAGTTCATTTTGTGGGCTGACAAGGGGACGGTTCTGCTGTCAGCCCTGTCAGCCCAGGATTTCCTGATATAGCTGGTCATAAGCTTGAATTTCCATCTCGGGAGCAAACTTGCTCTCCACCAGTTGGCAGGCGGCTAAACCCATCCGCAGGTATAGATCATAATCATTCATAAGTTTTTCGGCATAAATAAACAGTTCATCTTCACTATGCACATAAAAACCTTCCACCCCAGCGGTGATTAGATTAAGATTTCCGGGTACTGCGCTCAAAATGCAAGGTTTGCCCAGGCTCATGGCTTCCAATGCTCCCTGAGGCTGCCCCTCGGCATGTGAAGTATTGAGTACCACATCGCCAAGCAGTAGATAACCCTTCATGTTCTCGTGCACTATTTCTCCGCAGTAGCTTACCCATTCCAGTTCTTTAATCCTTTGCAGCAGCTGCTGGCTGTATTGCGCATCAAAAACTGTTCCCAATATTAATAGATGTATTTGGGGATATATATCTCTCAATCTCTGCAGAGCATTGATCGACATTTCTATATTCTTGACCGGCCTTAGACCGCTGGGCAGGAGAAACACAAATTGCTGCTCAGCAATACCTAATTGCGCCCGGCTTACAGCTTGCCCTTCCGCAAGTACTACCCCTTGGGGTATGGTCCTTAGCTTACTGATCACTTCAGGATAATTATCCAGGATAATCTGACGAAAATCCTCGTTAAATACCACTATTTTTTGCGCCGTGTTAAAGGCAGCAAGCACGGAGCTTCGCCCTTGCCCCAGCAAATCATAATGAAGATCGGTGCCGGTAGTAGTCAGCAACAGCGGAAGTGCTTTCATTTCCGGCACCGCTGCCAGCGCTTGACCACAATGCCAGGCGTGAAAAGCATGAATCAAGCCGTACTTCTCAGAGTTAATGGCTTTTGCAAGCAAAATATGGTAGTTTTCATCTTCCATGGATAAGATATCCACTTTAAAACCTTGAGCACGCAAACCGCTTTGCAAGCGGATACTGGTTACACTGTTGCCTCGCTGCGTTTTTTGAAAAGGAGTGAGCATGAGAATCCGTGGTACTTCCATTGACATGCTAGTTCCTCTGGTAGGGTATTCGCGTTTTTATCAACTGGAAGCATTCGCAGTAATCCCCCTGACCGCTCATAATTCCCCGGTAACGGTTTAAAGCCTTTACCGCTTCATCATAAGGTATCGCTTCAATCTGTGAACGGTGTAATCGCAGCGCATCCAGCTTAACCTGCATAAACTGGCTGATGTCCTCTATACAGGAAACTTCCTGTATTGGGTTCCCAACCTCGTAAGCTAAAATGTTATCCACCGACCAGGGCTCCCCTTCACATTCCTGAAACCAGGGGCCGGCGGCACGCCGGCAGGCCTCTACCACCAGTTCATGTGTTACCACATGATCCCTTACCGAATCCCGCTTATGCGGGATATAGACGAAATCCGCCTGCTTTTCTCTTAGCAGACTGATAATCTTAATTAAATTATCGCGGCTGAATTCCAGGTAGCCATCAGGATTACGGAAAAAATGCAAATCGCTTATACCCAGTAAATTAGCTGCTTTTTGGGCTTCTTCTTCCCGGATCTGGGTCATTTTACGTTTGCCGTATTTTAAACTTCCGGCGTCACCTGAAGTCATATATACAATTGACACTTTATGCCCTTGCTGCAGGTGCTTGGCCATGGTCCCCCCACAGCCAATCAAATCATCATCTGGATGGGGTGCAAAAACAATTATTTGCATAAAGGCCTCCTTAAACTTGATAAATCGTACCTTAGTCGAAATGCTTGCGGCAATATGAATTTTCTTAAGTATTGAAAGAAACTGAGCAGTTTCAACACACCGCTGCAACAAGACGGAGGACATCTTTTCATTCTCGTTATAGTTTAAACTTTAAAACGGGTTACAGCAATAGATTACGTGCAGGCTGACAAGGGAACGGTTCTCCTGTCAGGAAAATTTCCTGACAGGAGAACCGTCCCCTTGTCATGCCCCTTGTCATGCATGCATAAGTCTCATTAAAGTGTTGAAATTATAATTAGTGATGATATAATTAAACCAGGTATACTGATATGGTAGAATTAGTTTACTTTTCCTATGTCTTTTCCTTCAATTCTATTAGTTCGGGGGTATCATATGAAAGCAAAAAAAGCTCTTGCTGCAGTATTAATTTTAGCTTTATCTCTATCCGCATACTGGGTTTATCAAAAGTATTTCGCAGAAAATAAAATTTTATTGCAGGCCAGTGGAACAATTGAAGCTACCAGTGTTGATCTTAATGCCAAAGTAAATGGAAGTATAGAATCTATAAACATCAAAGAGGGAGATTCGGTTAAAAAAGGGCAATTAGTCGCGGAACTGCTGCGCAATGACCTGGCAGCGCAAAAAGAAAGGGATACCCTGGGAGTAACAGCTGCAGAAGCCAAGCTGGAGGACCTGGTATCAGGCGCCCGTGCCCAGGAGATCAAGGAAGCGGCCTCCAATGTAAATATAGCCCGCAGCAACTACGATAAAGCCACCAAAGATTTAGAGCGGTCCGAAGCTCTTTTCAAAGAAGGGGCCATCGCCCAGGAAAGCCTGGATCAGGCCCGTTTAAATGCCGAGCTTAAGAAAAATTTGCTGGCCGGTTCCGAGGCCAAACTCAGCCTGCTCGAATCAGGCAGCCGCTCGGCGCTGATTACTGCTGCCCGGGCTGAACTGGAAAGGAGCAAGGCGGTATTAAAGGCCAGCACAGCCTTGCTGGACGATTTGCAGGTAATCTCTCCCCTCGAAGGCATCGTGCTGAGCAAGAATTATGAAACTGGGGAATATGTGGCCATGGGTGCTGCTCTGGCTACGGTCGCGAACTTAAACAATCTCTGGATTAAGGTTTTCATTCCTACTGATGACCTTCCGGCCATCAAGCTGGGGCAAAAGGTTAATATTGCGGTCAGCGGCAGTGATCAGCTTTTCGAGGGCGTGGTTAGTGAAATAGCTTCCCAAGGAGAATTTACCCCTAAAACCATTCAAACCAAAAAGGAACGCACTAATGTCGTTTTCGCCGTAAAAATTACGGTAAATAATCATGATGGCATACTGAAACCCGGTATGCCTGCTGATGTCAGCTTTGATGGGAGATAAGCCTGTGATTCGAGCCAAAAATGTAAGCAAGCGCTTTGGTTCCAATCCTGCGGTAAATCAAATAAATTTGCAGCAGGAAAAAAACTCTATTCTGGGTTTGGTAGGCCCAGACGGGGCCGGCAAAACCACCTTGATACGGATGATCTGTGGAATCATAAGCCCCGATGCCGGAGAAGTCTTTTTGATGGGGCTGCCGCCGGATAAACTGCCCCGGAAAAACCTGGGGTATATGCCCCAACGCTTTAGCCTGTACGGCGACTTGAGCATTATGGAGAACATCACATTTTTTGGTTCCATGTACCAACTGGATGGCAAAACCATACGGCAAAGAGCGGATGAAATCCTGGACGTAACTAATCTGCTGCCTTTTAAAAACCGTCTGGCGGATCGCCTTTCCGGAGGTATGAAGCAAAAACTGGCTTTAACCTGTGCCTTGATTACCCGGCCCGCTATTTTGCTGCTGGATGAACCAACTTATGGAGTAGATCCCGAGTCGCGTAAGGAATTCTGGAAAATCCTTTACCATTTAAACCAGGAGGGCATGACCATCCTCACCTCTACTCCCTATATGGACGAAGCCGAACTATGCCACCAGGTGGCTTTTATCAACAACGGGCAGTTGCTGGTTCAGGATAGCCCGGCGGGTCTGAAAAAGCAGTTTCTTCATCCCATCCTGGAGTTGAAGTCCGGGATTCGCGACCCTTATTTTTTTGATCAAGCTCCGGAAGTTCTAGACGCCTCCTTCTATGGCTATAAATATCATCTGGTGGTGGAGGATGCCGCGCGCTCCCGGCAATTCATCGAATCTTATCTGCAGGAGCATAAGATTGAAGATTTTACTATACGGGAAGTCGCTCCTTCAATGGAAGACCTTTTCGTGTATCTGGCAGAAAATTAGCAATAAGATAAGGGGACACCCTCCCTTGACAACCTTAAATGCGCCCGCAGGGCACACCATATTCCCGTGGGGAATAAGCCCCGCTTTTGATGAAGGGCAGAATGTCTCCGGATCATGCATTATTTGACAGCTTGAAAAGCAGGTGATTAAATGGAGTTCGCAGTGGCAACCGAAGAACTGACCAGGAAATTCGGCGATTTTACCGCCGTTGACCGTCTGAACCTGCAAATCGAGACGGGAAGCGTCTGCGGTTTCCTGGGTCCCAATGGAGCGGGCAAATCCACAGCCATGCGGATGCTCTGCGGTATTCTGGAACCCAGTTCCGGCAGCGGTCAGGTGCTGGGTTTTGATTTGCGCAGAAGCAGTGAGCAAATCAAAGCCCGGCTGGGTTATATGTCCCAGAAATTCAGCCTCTACGATGAACTCAACGTGCTCGAAAACCTGGATTTCTTTGCGGGCTTATACAGCATCCCGGCCCGCGAGCGCAAAACAAGGATCGAAGAAATGCTCGAAATGGCTGAACTGGGAGGGTTGGAAGCGGAACCGGTCTTCACGCTAAGCCCCGGCCACAAACAACGGCTGGCACTGGGGTGTGCCATCATATCCCGGCCTTCCATCCTCTTTTTGGATGAACCGACTAGCGGCGTAAGCCCCAAAAGCCGCCGGGCCTTCTTTAACATAATTCAGGAACTGGCCGCCCAGGGTTCCACCGTGATTGTAAGCACACATTTTATGGATGAAGCGGAGCGCTGCGATAAAATCGCTTTTTTCAACCAGGGCAGACTGCTGGCTATGGACAGCCCGGACCAGTTGAAAAACCAGGTTTTGGAAGGCTTGTTGGTGGAGTTGGAGGTTCCCGACCCGATGGGCAAAATATCCGGCCTGCAGAGCCTTGATTTTGTGAAGGAATGCAGCATACATGGCCTTCTGCTGCACGTTCTGCTAAAAAAGGAATCCGACCTGGCAAGCCTGGAAGCTTTTATTGGGGCGGTTCCTCAGCCCATTACCCCGACCCTGGAAGACGTATTTATGGCCCTGGCTAAAAGGAAAGAACAGGTGATGGCGGAATGATTAGGACCCTTTCGATTATGAAAAAGGAATTCATCCAAATGCGGCGGGATAGAATGACCCTGGCCCTGATATTTTTGATCCCCTGTATTCAGCTGCTGCTTTTCGGCTATGCCATTCAGACTGATGTTAGGAATATCCCCACCGTAGTATTTGACCAATCCCTTTCGCGGGAAAGCCGGGAACTCTTAGATTCTTTTTCAGCTTCGGGCTATTTCAAGATCAACCAGACGGCGGGCAGCTACCAGGATGTAAACCGCTTGATCGACAGCGGGCGGGCTCAGGTAGGAATCGTGTTTCCGCCTGATTTTGACCGGCAGCTTAAACGGGGGGCGACCGCTCCCGTTCAAGTAATAGTTGATGCCAGCGACAATATGGTGGCCAACCAGGCTATCGCCATTGCCAATTCGATCGGCCTGATCAAGTCGCAGCAGGTGATGTTCCAGAAATTCAAGGGAGCCAGCGTTCCCTACGACATTCGGGTCCGGCCCTGGTATAATCCCGACGCGATAACCGCCTATTACATGGTACCGGCCATACTGGGGATCATTGTTACCATGACCATGGTTATCATAACCGCGGTTGCCATAGTGCGGGAACGGGAGCGGGGCACCCTGGAACAGCTTATCGTCACCCCGCTTAAATCCTATGAATTAATGCTGGGCAAGATCATCCCCTATATTGCTTTGGGGTACATTCAGATAACCGTTGCCCTCCTGGTCGGCGTGCTGATTTTCCATGTTCCGGTCAGGGGCAGTCTTCTGGAGCTTTATCTATTGACGCTGTTTTTTATAACCGCCTCACTGGGGCTGGGCTTGATGATTTCCAATCTGGCCCAAAACCAGATGCAGGCTTTCCAAATGGCTTTTTTCGTCATGCTGCCCAGCATACTGCTTTCGGGTTTTATGTTTCCCCGCGCCGCCATGCCCAAATTCATCTTTTACCTCAGTTATGTGATTCCGCTTACCTATTACCTGGACATAATCCGTGGCATCGTATTAAAAGGCATCGGCTTCCCTTATCTGGTTGGGCAGGTTACGGCCCTATTGGTTTTTTCGCTGATTTTTATAACTATCAGCACTTTGAAATTCAAGAAGAAAATCGCTTAAAACGGAGTTGAGCCGACTATGAAAATCGAAGAGAGGATATTGAACGCCTGCACCGAACTGGCCCAGACCAGGGGGCTGCGGAATTATACGGTTGATGAACTGGCAGCCCGGGCGGGAATAAGCAAACGCACGCTTTACCGCTACTACCGCAGCAAAGATGAAATCGTCGAAGCGGTTCTGGATAAGTTCATGACTAGAGCAGCAGCCGAGGCTGACCTGATGATCGCCTCGGAAGAATCCCCGCTGACTTTAATCAATCATATGCTACACTATCTCTTTACAAATGGTCGTTTTATAATAAGCGAACCGGGTTTAAACGACCTGCGCCAGTATTACCCGCAGCTCTGGGAAAAAATCGAGCAATTCCGCAGTGAACGCATCGCCATACTGATTCAGCTGATTACCCGCGAACGCCAGGGATCAGCCAATGATATAGACCCGCGGATCATCAGCGCGGTCACTATGGCTTCCATTCAGGCGGTTCTGAACCCCGATTTCATCCTGGGAAACGGCCTGAGCTTCGAAAAAACCGCCGAACAACTCATTCGCTTTTTAATGTCGGCAGTAGCGGAAAAATAAAGATTCAAGAAGTAAGTCATCATCTTTTTGATATAGAATTTAGCATCTCCCGAATAAACAGCTCCATTCACGACTGCGTCGCACATAACGCAATTTATCCGGGAGCGTTAAGATACAAGAACAAAACCTTTTTGGCTTTTTAAGTATCGGAAGAAACTGCAGAGCAGTTTCTTCCACACCGTTTTGCAACGAGACGGGGGATTAGACCCCGCCGCCTGTTTTTTAATAGGAACCCGACCGTTTAAAGAAACGGGGGACATTTTTTCGCCTCGTTATATTGCTTTGTCTGATTATAAGAAAACTTGTTGGCTCATATAATTTTTTTCTTAAGCTCCGGAACTGCTTCTTTGAGGTCTGCTATCAGAACATAATCCGCCATTTGGTTCATAAACGCTTTTTCATCATTATTGATTGAAACAATAGTATGAGAATCGCGAATTCCGACTGTAAATTGCACCTGCCCGGACACCCCCAGTATAATAGCCAGCTGTGGTTTACATATCTTCCCCGACAAACCCACTATTCTTTCTTCCCCAAACCACTTTTTGTCGCTGGCTACCGGCTTTGAACAGGCTACCTCACCACCCAGCGCTTTAGCAATTTCGTTTACCACAGGCAGATTCTCAATATTCTCTATCCCCTGCCCAACCACCAGAAGAATCTCCGCTTCTTCAATTTTCACGTTATCTTCAGCCTTTTTTCTGGTTTCCACAATTCGTAATGAAGGTTTAATATCCACCTCAAACTCGATAACCTTGCCTTCGCCTTGGTCAGTAGAAACAGGAAAAGATCGCGGCGAAATTGCAATTACTTGCTTATCAACAGTAATATGCTGGGTGGCAACCGCAGCTCCTCCCAATACGTTTCTTTCGCATAAAACCATACCTTTTTTACACGTTATGGCTTTAACATCGCTGAGGCATCCGGCATCCCAAACCTGGGCTAACCTGCCTGCCAGTTCTTTTCCTCTGCGATTGGAAGCCAAAAGAATTATATTGGCTTCACTTTGTCCGGCAGCTTGTTCAAGTGCTGATGCAACCGCGGCCGTATCCGCTAAAATTAAGCCTGTGCTGTCAATTGCATAGACATCCGCTCCCCGCGTTGATAATTCTGCAGCTTGATCGGGATTGTTAATGGATACAGCTGTTATCGTTAAACCGGTGGCTTCAGCTATGGTCCTGGCTGCAGTTAGCAGCTCCAATGTTAAAGTAGTAGTATCGCTGTAAATTATTATCCCTGCCATGTTATTTCCTCCCAACAAAGCCCTCGGCTTCCAACGCTTGGATTAATTCATCGATATTTTTCATTATTATTTGCTTCCGCTGCATCTCTGGAGCCCGGCTGCTCATGGTTTCTATTTTGCTGACAGCAGAAGGAGCCAAATCCAGCACCTCTTTGGGCTTCTTGCCTGCTTTTAGTATTTGCGTTACAGATGGAATCCTGGGTTCATTAATATCAGCCAAGACCGTGATAACAAGCGGGAGCTGAGCTTCCAGAAGCTCCTCGCAATCCTCCAAAGAACGCACAAACTTAGCCATTGTTCCGCTGATTTCCAGGCTCTTGACATAAGCTGCCTGGGGCAGACCCAAAATACCCGCTACTCTTGATCCCACCTGGCCAGAGTAGTTGTCCCCGCTTCCTTCGCCAAAGATGATAATACCTACCTCATCCAGCTTGCTGATCGCCTGGGCAATGAGTTCGGCGTTGATTGCACTCTCTGCACCTTCCAGCAGGTTATTTACGATTAGGATCGCCTCATCCGCACCAGCCGCCAGTGCTTCCTTGATGGTGTCTTCAATAGCTTCGCTTCCGGCGGCTACAACGATTACCTTTCCACCTACGGCTTCTTTCAGCCGCACGCCTGCTTCCAGCGCATTCCTATCAATGTTGCCAAAGGTAAAGGGGACATCATCCAGTACCGGCTGCCGATTTCTGATTCGAATCTGCTGCAGATCGGGTATTTGTTTCATGGCAACTACTATATTCATGGTTAAACACTCCTTAAGTTCTTAGCCCTGCAATTCGCTGATGGTCTTGAGATTAAAGTAACCTTTAATCTCAAGACCCGTGATTTTTTTATCCGTTAAGCACAACACCGGCCACAATCATCTTCTGCATATCGGCTACACCTTCCACCTGCGGGCCCATTATGGCATCACGATAAAGGCGTGATACCTTGTAATCATTCATCAAGCCATAAGAACCATGGATATCTAC
>JAQUXM010000074.1:0-5440 GCA_028692415.1 Syntrophomonadaceae bacterium
AGTTTGAGCGTGCTAAACTTGTCTATATCCCGTCCTGAACTGGAACCCGCTATAGCCAGCGGCTTTTTCATTTCATTGTCCAAGGGAATACTAAGCGTGAATTCCTGAGCCTTCTGGAGAAGATCATGAGTATAACGGGAGTGCCTGACTAAGACGATGATAACTGGTTGTTGCCACATGAAACCAACTGCACCCCAGCCAATCGTCATGGTATTAATGTCTTCGCCAGATCTAACCGATAGAAAACCTCCTTTGGGCAATTGTTCCAGCATTTCTCTGGATAATTGGGAATATGGTAATGTATTCTCCATTTTTTCACCTCATTATAAAATGTAGCAATTATAGTTTTGTGCCTATACCTTAGATTATATTCCATTGCCAGTCAATTTATTTGAATTACTATCTTAACTTTCGTAGTTGACATATTATGCGACACAACTAAATTGTCATTACTGAGGCAACGCTTCTACTTTGTCATTGCTATGAAACAAGTGGCTTGTCATTGCTATGAATAATCTACGAGTATTCGTTTATTGTGGTGCGCGTAACGCGTGAGGATTGCGACGAGCGCAGCGCCAACCTGTCATTGCGAGCGTAGCGCGGCAATCTTCCCCTTTAATTGTTTACGTAATTGAAAAGCGGTCTGCGCTTTTCGTTTATCGTGGCGGGTTATTACCCGTGATAATTGCGAGCGGTACGAAGCAATCTAATGACTTGGCGATGGATAGATTGCTTCGCTGTACTCGCAATGACATAGTCATGAACTACGGTGTGTTCTTCGAGCACAAATAAGGTAGCCGATGGGGACAAGCAAACAATCATGCAGGTAAGCGCCTGATAAATAAGCGAAGCCAAAGATTTTACTCCTCGCCCCTCGCCCCTCACGATATTTATCTAGACAAGTGCTTACAACGGCGTTAAAATTGATTTGCTATATTTGGCGAATATTTGGTGAAAGAAGTTGGGGAATCCTATGAATTGGCGTAATCTCATTAAGAACAAACCGCTGCTTTTTGTTTTGGTTTTTTTGCTAACTTTTGGCATCGGGACTTTGATAGGCAAGCAATTTACGCATCAATCCATACAGACTGCAATTAGTGGAGGCAAGCAAATCAATGTTCTCGTCATGGGGATAGATTCCCGTTCCGCAGAAGAAAACTCCCGTAGCGACACGATGATTTTGGCCAGCATAGATGGCAAGAACAAAAAGGCGGCCTTGATATGGATTCCCCGGGATACCCGAGTGGAAGTCAAATCCGGTCATTACGACAAGATTAACAGCGTCAATTATGTCTACGGCCCGGAAAGGGCTTGTGAGGTAGTAAGTGATTTGCTGGATACCCCGGTGGATCATTATGTGGTAACCAACTTTAGGGGTTTTGCAAAGATTATAGACATTTTAGGCGGTTTAGATTTTTATGTGGAAAGCAATATGTATCACTGGGACCCAAATCCTGAACTGCAAATCAACCTGAGCAAGGGACAGCAGCATTTTACCGGCAAAGATGCCCTGGCTTATGTACGCTTCCGCGGTGTGCCTACCGCGGATATAGGCAGAACCGGCATCCAGCAGAAGTTTGTCAAAGCCCTTGCCGAAGAAATGCTGCAGGGTAAGACCATACTTAAGCTGCCGCAGCTGATACCGGAGATTGTTAAAAACATTCATACCAATATCCCTATGGATGATATGGCCTATATGGTGAAAATGGCTGCAGATTTTGATACCCAGAGCCTTATAACCCAAACCCTGCCGGGATATTCCTTTACTGATCCTAAAAACGGCGCCAGTTACTGGCAGGCTGATGAAAAAATTGCTGATGGCATTGTAGAAGCTCTATTTGCCGGGGAAACTTTTGAGGTCGCCCAGGCCAAACCCAGTTGGGTGAACAAGCCAGCAGTTCAAGCGCAACCGCCAGCAAGCGAAGCGGTGGTTGAACAAACGCCCGAAGACCAAACATCAGATGGGGTAATCCCGGAGGAACTTCCGGACGGAACCGGCTTGCCTTTGGAAGAAGGAAGTAAATCACCAGACTTATCCGGTGATGGATATATTGAACCACAAGCGGGAACAGAAAGTACACCTGTACCCGGGCAGCCAACCCCTGGGGCTGCTGAGCAAACCCCAACGGAACCTGCCCAACCGCAGACCCCAACACCTCCCGCTTCGGGGGAGAATACAAATACCGGGAATCAAACCCCGGTTCTGTGAGAGTGAAAAACCATCACAATTAGTCAAGAGAAATGAAAAATAAGTATAAAGAATGACTTTTAATAGGTCAATAATACTATTATCAGGATTATTGACAGCTTGGACGAAAGTATTTGAGGAATGTTGTAGAGTTATGATAAAATGGTATAATTTACTTAATAATTGCAAAATTTATTGGCTGGTGCCATATTTTATTGCGGCGAAGTAAATAGTAAATTAAATATATAAAAAATGCATATACAAATTATTAAAATGTATTATAATAAAGCGCGGGGAAATTGTATTATATCAAGCGCGTTAAAGGATAATGGAATCCTTTTAAGGAGGATATGAAGTTTTGTCTGATTATGCGACGATAGGTGTTTTCTTGCTGCTCACTGTGAGCTTTCCAGTTATTGCGCTGCTGTTAGCGCGGATGTTCCGCCCCCATCCCCGACAGGAAGGCGAGAAACTTACTACTTACGAATGTGGTGTAGACACTCAAGGCAAAACCTGGATACGTTTTCGGGTCAACTATTTTTTGTATGCTTTGGTTTTCCTGGTATTTGATGTGGAAACCGTGTTTTTGTTTCCCTGGGCAGTGCAATTCAAATACCTGGGCCTTTTTGCCTTTATTGAAATGCTGATATTTATAGCCATACTTTTGATTGGGCTCTGGTATGCCTGGAAAGAAGGGGCCTTGGAATGGTATTAGAGAATAAGGAAGCCCAGCTTCTGGAGAAACATAATATCCTGTTCAGCAAGCTGGAAAAGCTTTGGAACTGGGGCAGAGCCCATTCCTTCTGGCCGCTGTCTTATGGCTGCAATTGCTGCCCGATTGAGATGATGGCTGCGGGTGCAGGCCGTTTTGATATAGCCCGCTACGGCTACGAAGTTTTCCGGGCTTCACCGCGGCAGGCTGATCTGCTGATCGTGGCCGGCCCGGTAACCCTGAAAATGAAACCGGTTTTGCAAAGGCTTTATGCCCAAATGCCGGAGCCCAAATGGGTGGTGGCGATGGGCAACTGTGCCACGGCGGGAGGACCTTACCGGGATGCCTACAGCGTATTGCCCGGCTGTGACTCGTTTCTGCCGGTTGATGTATACCTGCCCGGCTGTCCGCCTCGCCCCGAGGCCTTGTTCCATGCCTTGCTGGAATTGAAAGAGAAAGTGGAAAAAGGGGAAAGAATAGGGTAGGGGGACGCCCCCCTGCGTCTTTCGTATATAACGAGGCGAAAGATGTCCCCCGCTTCTTTAATGGTCGGGTTTCTATTAACAAAACAGGTGGCGGGTTATAATCCCCCGCCTCGTTGCAGCGGTATGGTGAAACTCTCCGCAGTGGGCTGATGCCCGGCAACGGGGGAATGTCCCCATGGTTTGAACGAGATGGGTGGACGCATTGGAGAAGCAAGGAGAATGAACAATGAACCAGGGTGATATGAACGGAATCTTGAATGATATTAAGCAGGTTTTCGGTGAAACGATAGAAATAAACGCCGATAAGTTTTTTCCAATTGTTCGTTGTGATGCAGAACAGCTGCTGGAATTAATGCGGACCTTGAAGGAACAGTTCGGCTTCAATTACCTGGCTAACTTGAACGGAGTGGATTATGGTGAGCAGTTTGAAATGATCTACCATTTGTATACGATACCAGCCAGGGCAAAGTTATTGGTCAAGACCCGGGTATCTAGGGATGTACCCATCCTGCCATCGTTGATTGAGCTCTGGCCGACAGCCGATTGGCAGGAAAGAGAAGTCTATGACCTGATGGGTATCCTGTTCCAGGGTCACCCTAATTTGCTGAGAGTCTTGCTGCCCGATGATTTTATCGGCCATCCCCTGCGCAAGGATTTCAAATAGGGATTTTAATAAAGAAGGTTGAACACTTGCTTAGTGAAAAATACATCGTAAATATTGGTCCCCAGCATCCCAGCACCCATGGCGGTTTGCACGTGGAAGCAGTAATGGACGGGGAAATAGTGGTTGATGCGATCGTACACCTGGGCTATGTGCACCGCAGTGTGGAAAAGATTGCCGAGAGCCGCACTTATGCTCAGTTCGTTCCTTATACCTCGCGCCTGGACTACCTGGCCAGCCATCTTCCCACCCTGGGTTATTGCCAGGCGGTGGAGAAGCTGCTGGGGCTGCAGGTGCCGGAAAGAGCCGAGTACATAAGGGTAATAATGGCTGAGCTCTCACGGATAGCCTCCCATCTGGTTTTTGTGGGCAGTTGTGCTATAGATCTGGGGGCCACCACCGGCCTGATATACTGCCTGCGGGATCGCGAACGGATCATGGACCTCTTTGAGATGAGCAGCGGGCAGCGCATGCTTGCCGCCTATATGCGAATCGGAGGTATTGCCGAGGATTGGCCGGAAGAATTCATTCCAGCCTTAAAAAGTTTCCTGAATGATCTCCCGAGCATGCTTGAAGAATATCGGGGCTTGCTGAATGGCAACGAGATCTTGCAGGCGCGCTTAAATGGTATTGGCATACTATCCGCAGAAGAAGCCTTGCGTTATGGCGTTACAGGGCCTAATCTGAGGGCCAGCGGGGTTGAATATGACCTGCGCAAGGCTGATCCCTATGGGATCTATGAACGCTTTGCTTTTAGTGTGCCTACGGCTCAGAGAGGGGATTGCTGGGCCCGCTTTATCGTGCGTTTGGCAGAAATCGAACAAAGTGCGTCAATTATCTGGCAGGCGTTGAAGGACTTGCCGGATGGAGAAATAAAGGCTAAAGTTCCCCGGGTGATTAAGCCGCAAAAAGGCTTGGAGGTTTACCATCGCATCGAGTCATCCAAGGGCGAGTTGGGTTATTATATTGCCAGTGACGGCAGTGAG
The DNA here is from genome assembly GCA_028692415.1 of Syntrophomonadaceae bacterium. Taxonomy (GTDB): domain Bacteria; phylum Bacillota; class Syntrophomonadia; order Syntrophomonadales; family Syntrophomonadaceae; genus JAQUBU01. Next base: position 5,033 of record JAQUXM010000074.1, read on the forward strand.
AATCCCTATCGTTTGCATGTAAGGGCTCCATCTTTTGTCAATCTGATGGTCCTGCCCTTGATTTCGCGGGGCGGTAAATTGCAGGATATCGTTGCCAATATCGCCACCCTGGACCCGGTCTTGGGCGAATCTGATCGCTAAAGCGATAACAATGACATTATAGATTGCCGCGCTACGCTCGCAATTATCACGGGTAATAACCCGCCACGATAAACGAAAAGCGCAGACCGTTTTTCATTTACGTAATCAATTACCGGGGAAGATTGCCGCGTCGCTGCGCTCCTCGCAATGACAAGCACACTAGTTTCATAGCAATAACATTATGTTCACAAGCTTAAATAGCTCGAATAAGCAGGATAATCCTAAAAGAATTATTACCTGAATAAGGGAGATACCCTCATGGAACAA
>JAQUXM010000074.1:5540-12219 GCA_028692415.1 Syntrophomonadaceae bacterium
TTGCGCCTCTCCGATATCGTGGCCGCTCAGAATAATATCTGGTTTATTATTCTGCAACCGGTGGCTTTCATTACATACTTTATTGCGGCTACAGCGGAACTGAACCGGGGTCCTTTCGATATGCCCGAAGCCGAGCAGGAGCTTACGGCGGGGGCCTATACGGAGTATACCGGAATGCGCTGGGCTTTGTTTTTCCTGGCTGAGTATACCAATCTGGTGGCGGTTTCCGCCCTGGCTTCGACTATGTTCCTGGGCGGGTGGCACGGTCCCTGGCTACCGTCCTGGTTGTGGATAATATTAAAAACCTATTTTATTATGCTGATTTTCATGTGGATGAAATGGACCTTTCCACGGATTCGCATGGATCACCTGATGGCATTCAGCTGGAAAGTGCTGGTGCCGCTCAGTCTGGCCAATATACTCCTGACCGGGGTGGGGATTTATCTTTTTAAAGGAATGGGATGGTGTTAACCCGTGCTGGGAAAAGGTTTGCTTAAAGGGCTGGGTATCACGCTCCAGCACCTGTTTGAAAAAGATATTACAATTCAATATCCCGAACAGATGCCATTCCTGCAGGAGCGTTTCCGGGGTCACCTTTATCAGGAGTTTGCCAAGTGCATTGTTTGCGGAATCTGCGTCAAGAGCTGCCCCAATAATGTACTGAGTCTTGAGGAGGGTCGTGACAATCAGAGCAAAAAGAAGATCCTCCTTACGTTTACCATAGAACACCAGTATTGCATGTTCTGCAATATCTGTGTAGAAAACTGCCCGGCCAACTGCCTGCATTTTAATCATGATTTCGAACTTGCCCGCTACCGTCGGGAAGATACTAAAACGGTTTACGAGCGGGCTCAGGAGATGGCGGGAGTGGTAATTGATACGCCGGTTGCTGCCGAAGAAGATAAAGAAAAAGGCGGGGCAATGGGGGAAAAGCCGGCAGCAGCCCGGGAAGGCCCAAGCCAAGAGCCAAAGGAAAACAAGAAGAATCCTGCTGAGGCTATGTTGAACGCTTTACTAAAAAATCCAGCCAAGGTCTTGGCCAAGTATTTACCGGATGCCGAACAAGCGGCGTTAGTAGCGGCTGTATTGCAAAAGGATGAAAAAAAGGCAAAAAAAGTAGCGGAATTGATGATCAGCGACAAGGATAAAGCCCAAAAGGTAATAGAGGCTATGGTCAAAAGTGAAGCCAAAGCTGCCCAAACGGCCAGGGAAGCATCTGATCGCGGTGATGGAGGGGAAAATAATGAGCCTTAACTTGATCGTATTCCTGCTTATTGCTGCAGTGATCCTGGTGGCGGCAGTAGGGGTGGTAGCTTTCAAAAATATCGTACACAGTGCTCTGGCTCTGATACTATCCTTTCTTGGCGTGGCTGCAGTATATTTTCAGCTCGATGCCGGTTTTATTGGATTGGTACAGATTCTGGTATATGCGGGGGCAGTTTCAGTTTTATTTGTTTTTGCGGTTATGCTGGTAATGGACCGCGATGCAGGGGAAACCAATCTTGTTAATCCACGTACCCGATGGATAGGTGCAATTATAGCTCTTTTGCTTACCTCCGGTTTAGCTGCTGCAGTATATTTAACTAAATGGCCGCAGATGCAGGAACCGTTTGCAGGGGATGCAGTCAGGCAACTGGCCGGGCTATTGCTGGGCGATTATGCGGTAGCCTTTGAAACGGCCGCTATTCTCCTGTTAATTGCGGTGGTCGGTGCCATTATACTGGCGAAAGGAGCTGAAGAATGATGCCCGGGCTCAGTCACTATTTGCTGCTGGCTGCTGGTCTATTTGGAATAGGAGTCTATGGCGTATTATCACGGCGCAATGTTATAGCAGTCCTTATGTCGGTGGAGCTTATGCTCAATGCGGTAAATATAAATTTTATAGCGGCGGCAAAATTCGTAAACCATGAGCAGATAGTCGGACAGGTTTTTGCCCTGTTTGTGATCGTAGTGGCGGCTGCCGAAGTCGCGGTGGGATTAGCCTTGATTATCGCCATGTACCGGCATAAGAAGTCGGTTAACCTGAATGATTTTAATCTTTTGAAATGGTGAGGTGAGATACCAGTCTTATGAGCTTGAAATTCTTCCTTGAAAATGCCTGGTTGATAGCACTGCTTCCGTTTCTCAGCTTTGCCATAATCGGCCTGTATCTTCACCGCTGGCCTAAAATATCGGCCTGCCTTTCCATTGTCAGTATTGGGATATCACTTGTCCTGGCATTGGGTACGGCTTTTGCGGTTTTTGCCACCAAAGAAGGGGTAGTTTATGAAGCAGCCATGCGCTGGCTGGATATGCCCGGTTTGCGGGTGGATATGGGGATGCTGCTGGACCCGCTGGCCGCGGTAATGCTAATTGTGGTTACTTTGGTGGCCCTGCTGGTGCAGGTCTATTCACTGGGCTATATGCACGATGATCCTGGTTTGGCCAGTTATTATGCCTATCAGAGTCTTTTTGCCGCATCCATGCTGGGACTGGTACTGGCCAATAATTTTGGGCAGTTGTATATCTTCTGGGAACTGGTGGGAGTATGCTCTTATTTCCTGATTGGCTTCTGGTTTGGTCGTGATTCAGCCAAAGAAGCCGCCAAAAAGGCCTTCATTACCAACCGGGTCGGGGATTTTGCCTTCCTGCTGGGTATTTTATTCCTGCAGCTGCTTTTTGGCAGCCTCAATTATGGCAGTTTGGCTACCGCGCTTGAAGGTTTTAATAATTCGGCAGTCCTGCTCATCGTGGCCCTGCTGCTTTTTGGCGGCTCGATAGGAAAATCAGCGCAGTTTCCGCTCCATGTCTGGCTGCCTGATGCCATGGAAGGACCTACCCCGGTCAGTGCTCTGATTCATGCGGCCACCATGGTAGCCGCCGGGGTATATCTCATTGCCCGGGCTTTCTTTATATTCAGTGCTTCACCTGAAGCTATGCTGGTTATAGCTGTGGTCGGTGGGTTTACGGCTCTGTTTGCGGCGAGCATTGCCCTGGTTCAGAACGACATCAAACGTATCCTGGCCTATTCCACACTCAGCCAGTTGGGCTACATGATTATGGCTATGGGCACCGGAGCCATGAGCGCCAGTATATTTCACCTGATGACCCATGCTTTCTTTAAGAGCCTTTTATTCCTGGCAGCCGGCAGTGTTATTCATGCGCTGGCCAATGAACAGGATATTTTTAAAATGGGTAATCTCTATCACAAGATGCCGGTTACGGCAGGGACTTTTATTGTCGGGGCTTTGGCCTTGAGCGGCATACCCCCATTATCCGGCTTTTGGAGCAAAGATGAAATATTGGCGGGGACCTTAAGCAGCGGGCATATTTTCTTATATGTTTTAGGCTTGCTGGTGGCTTTCATGACTGCTTTTTATATGTTCCGCCTGGTCTTTGTGGTCTTTTTTGGCTCAAACGAGGCCCAGGGTCATCCCCATGAATCACCCTGGATAATGACCACACCCCTGGCAATTCTTGCGGGTGTGTCAGTAGTGGCCGGCTTCCCTGGTTCACCGCTGATGCATTATGCCTTTGGCCATTATGTCAATTCCCCGGCCGCCCTGCATGTGGTGCCAGGAGCCTTAACGATGATTATTTCCACCTTGCTTGCCCTGAGCGGGATAGGGCTGGCCTGGGCGATGTACCAGCAAAAGCTTCTGGAACCGCGCTTACTGGTGGATAAGGTACCGCAGTTCTACAAGCTGCTGATCAATAAATACTATATTGATGAAATCTATGCCTGGATAGTAGCCCGGGCCGTAGATGCGACAGCAGCTTGGCTGTTCTGGGTGGATATCAATATTGTCAACCGCCTGGTAAACAATATCGCTTTTTTCACCGGGCGCAGCGGGGAAACCTTGCGTTATACGGAAGACGGGCAGGTGCAGAGCTATGCCCTGTATATGTTCGGGGGAATTATAGTAATCCTGGCCGCCGCCTTATATTTGGGCCTGCCCGGATAATGATCAAACAGGAGGGACAGTGTTGAGTAATTTCCCGGTATTATCTTTAGCCCTTTTTATGCCTGTAATCGGGGCCATAATTATTATCTGCCTGCCCAAGGCAGAAACCCGGCCTATAAAATATGTTGCAGCGGTCAGCACTTTTATCAGCCTGGCCCTGTCGATATTGGTGTTTATCGCTTATGACCGGGTTCAGGGAGGTATGCAATTCATTGAGCATATTCCCTGGATAGCGGACTTGGGGGTAAGTTATGCACTGGGTGTTGACGGGATAAGCATTCCGCTCATGCTTTTAACCAACTTGATTGGTTTCAGTGCGGTATATGCATCCTGGCATGTAGCTGACCGGGTAAAGGAATTTTTCATTCTGCTGTTGATATTAATCAGCGGGGTTATGGGGACATTTCTCACCACTGACCTATTTATCTTCTTTCTTTTCTATGAAGTAGTGGTTATTCCAATTTACCTGCTGGTCATTATGTGGGGCAGCAGCAAGCGGGTCAGCAAGGAGTACGCCGGAATGAAACTGACCATTTACCTGCTGATGGGAAGTGCCTTTCTGCTAACTGGTCTTATCGCTCTTTTCATTAAGGCTTATACGCTGAGCGGCGTTCCCAGTATGGACATTGCAACTTTGTCAGGTCTGGAATTTCCACTGGAGTTTCAGATATGGGTCTTTGCGTTTATGGCCCTGGGCTTTGGCACTTTACTTTCCATGTTTCCTTTTCATGCCTGGTCACCCGATGGTTATGCCGGAGCCCCGACTGCAGTAAGTATGATTCATGCCGGGGTTTTGAAAAAAATCGGCGGTTACGGGCTTATCCGTATTGGCATTTACATTCTGCCGCTGGGAGCAAAATTTATTGCTCCGGTGATTGCCGTTCTGGCGATTGGCAATATCGTTTACGCAGCCATGATATGTTTGAGTCAAAAGGACTTAAAATACATAGTAGGGTATTCCAGCGTAAGCCACATGGGTTATGTTTTAATAGGTATTGCCGCTCTGAACCTGGTCAGCCTGAACGGAGCGGTGATCATGATGTTTGCCCACGGAGTAATGGCGGCTCTGTTTTTTGCCATGATCGGCAACCTCTACGAAAAGAGCCATACCCGCAATGTGGATGACTTCGGCGGCCTGGCCCACCAGATGCCGCGCCTGGCTACCGGTTTTATGCTGGCTGGTTTGGCTTCCCTGGGGCTTCCCGGTCTGGTTAATTTTGTAGGGGAATTCACCATATTTATTGGTGCTTTTAGGAACTACCGGGTTTTAACCATAATAGCGGTTCTTGGAATAGTACTGACTGCTGTTTATATCCTGCGGACGCTGGGCGACGTATTGTTTGGACCCCGGCGCGAAGAATGGGATGAACTACAGGATTTGCGGGGTCCGGAACTGGTGCCCTTGATTGTGTTGGGCAGTGTAATAATTCTGGGAGGTTTATATCCCCTTGACATTATGAACTTAATCAATGGCGGGGTTGAGCAGATCGTAAATCAAACCGGTCTGCACAATATTCAGGCTGCCTTATGGACAGGGGGGATTTTTTAATGGGTTTCAACTGGCTGTCGACCGAAATTCTGCTGGCTTTGATTGGAATTTTAATGCTGGTGCTAGGTATGGGTCTAAATGCGCGGGGTAAGGACATCCTGGCCAAAGCAGCATTTATAGCCCTGCTTTTGGTTCTTTTTAATGCCGTGGTTATTTTTCCCCGGGAACAAAGCCTTTTTGATGCTGTCTACCAGGTGGACGGTTTCGCCAATTATTTTAAAATATTATTTTTATTAGCCCTTATCCTGGTTCTTTTGAGTTCCGGTCAGTATATAAAGAGGTTTAAAGAAAAAACCAGCGAGTTTATCAGCCTGATGATATTCGCCACCCTGGGCATGATGGTAATGGCATCGGCGGGGGACTTGATAACCCTTTATGTGGGTTTGGAACTGATGACTATCACTTTTTATATCCTGAGTGCTTTTCTATTGCAGAATCAGCCTTCGGTCGAAGCGGGCTTGAAATACCTGGTCTTGGGAGCTGTATCCTCGGCCATACTGCTCTTTGGAATGAGCCTGATCTATGCTCTGACTGGCACTACGGTAATCAGTGAGATAGCTTCCCAATTGAGGCTGGAGCCGGCTTTAATTGCCGGAGTGGTGATGGTGCTGGCAGGGCTGGGATTTAAAATCGCAGCGGTACCTTTCCATATGTGGGTGCCGGATATTTACGAAGGTTCACCGATCCCGGTTACTGCCTTTCTGGCGGTAGGCTCCAAAGCGGCCGGTTTTGCCGTGCTCCTGCGGGTCTTTATGCTGGCGATTCCCCTGGCGCAGTTTAACTGGACTTTAATAATGGCTATTCTGGCGGCCTTAACCATGATCGTGGGCAATCTTATTGCCATTGTCCAGACCGATGTCAAACGACTCCTGGCTTATTCGAGTATTGCCCAGGCCGGATATATACTGGCTGGTTTGGCAGCTGCCAATGCCTATGGATTAAAGGGTGTAGTTTTTTATGCCATGCTTTATGTTTTTTCCAATACCGGAGCTTTTGCGGTAGCCACCGCAGTGGAAGTCGATACCGGCAGCACCGGTATGGAAGCTTTCGCAGGCTTAAGCCGGCGTTCTCCAATGCTGGCAGCTATCATGACCATCTGTATGCTGTCGCTGGCGGGTATTCCGCCTCTGGCCGGCTTTGTGGGCAAGTTTTACTTGTTTTCGGGAGCTATCCAGTCAGGTTATCT
>JAQUXM010000240.1 GCA_028692415.1 Syntrophomonadaceae bacterium
ATCTCCTTAAAGAGCTCCACAATTTCCCAAACTATTGTTGAGCCAGGAAAACTTCGTAAGCGTTTATTATTTTCTGTACCAGAGGATGCCGAACGACATCTTCCTTCGTCATATACTCGAAAGAAATGCCTTTGATAATGCCTAGTATCTTCTGAATCTCAATCAACCCTGAATGATCGTCCCGAGGCAAATCTACCTGAGTAACATCACCGGTAATCACCGCCTGAGAGCCAAAACCCAGACGGGTTAAAAACATCTTCATCTGTTGAGGTGTAGTATTCTGGGCCTCATCCAGAATAATAAAGGCGTTATTTAAGGTTCGACCTCGCATATAAGCCAAAGGCGCTATTTCAATAATGTTTTTTTCCAAATAGCGTTGGGTTACATCTACCCCTAGAATATCGAAAAGACCGTCATAGAGGGGCCTCAAATAGGGGTTAACCTTTTCAATAAAATCTCCCGGAAGAAAACCCAGCTTCTCTCCGGCCTCAACTGCCGGCCGCACCAATATAATGCGTTCTACCTCTTTATTGCGTAAGGCTCGAACCGCCATTACTACTGCCAGGTAGGTCTTGCCTGTTCCCGCCGGGCCAATGCCAAACACCACATCATCACGCAATATGGATTGAACATACCTTTTTTGACCCATCGTTCTAGCCTTGATCGCTTTCCCATGAGATGTGGTCAAGAGGGTTCCGGAGACAATATCCTGATATCCGGGCCTATCCCCCTTCTTCAGAAGTTTGTCCATGTAGGTAATATCATTGATGTTCAAAAACCCTTCGGCCTCAACAATCACCATCAAATCCTCAATTAATTGGGCAGCGTAATTAACCTGTTCTTCCTCGCCGCGAATATAAATATCGGCCCCCCGAGCCGAAAGTTCAGCATCACAAATCCCCTGCAAATAACGGAAATTATCATCCCCAGGACCCAATAGCACTGCTGCCTTCTGGTTATCCCTAATTTCAACCTTGCTTTCTTTTACGGCCAAAAATTAATTCTCTCCATTCTGAACACGATTTGCGCTCATTATATCATAATAAATGCTCTAATTGCTAATTTCACCGGGATTAATCGCTTGTGCTTGGGAAATATCCTGGATGCTTTCCACAGAAACTTTAATTCTTACGATAGAATCACTGGGCGAAGATAAGACCACAAAATGAGAATCACTTACCTTAAGATTTGCCTCCATTTTCTCATTCAGGCTCTGCAGAGCTTTTTCCCGGGCGATCTCTACCGCCTCTTTCTCAGTATATTGAGTTGTATTTATTTGTTGTTCTTTTATGCTTAAGCTGGAAAACCCCCAATCTCCAACCGGGCTATGCCACACTTGCTCTTTGCCATTCTCTTCAAAAAGGATAAACTTATTATCTCCCCAACCTTTTAATAAGACTCTTTTCCATGGCGTAACGAGATACAACTTATTCAGTTCTTTTTCCGTAAAAACCTTATTTTCCGATAATAGACTGCATTCCCCATATCCTTCATACCAGGTACGAGCCATCACCTTACCCCTGGCTCTGACCTCGTAAGGCTCTGCACTTGGGGCTGGCTTTTCTGCCATTTCGTCCGGTACAGATGGAAAAACAATCCCCGATATAAGAATGTCACCCTTTGCCACCACACTGCCAGGCTTAACGTGGGCTTGGCCTTCCAGAACCATAAGCTCTTCCACCACCCCCTCCTGCGCCGCTACTATATGGCAAGGCCCGGTAATTTCGTGGTCAGGCAGTATCTTCTCCACGACCTTGATATGAACTTTAACACCCCGGATATCGCATTGAATGTAGGACAATTCGCTCATATCTCTAAGCATCGCTTCTTCAACCTCAATACGACTGAAATTCCATTTAGCAGCCCCAGGGTAGATTCCATGAATGGCCGCAGTCATCAATATCCTATTTTGATCCACTTTATTGTTGCCGCTCACCTGCACCAACCATACGAAAGATGACATCAGATACAGCGCAGCGATAAATATGACCGCTCCACCCAGCAGGCCTATACGTCGCTTCATTACCGTTTTCCAAAAAGGCATCCCCTGCCTTTTCAGCAATTTTATTTCATAATTATTTTCGTCAGCAATGCTCTTAAAAGCCTCATAGCCACTGGTTCTCACTTTTAAATAGATTAAATTATTCTGTTTTTTTATATCCCAGATATAGATACCTCGGGCCAGTGCCATGTTGATTACTTTTTCATAGTTTTCTCCTTTGAGGCATAAAGAAATAAACCCACCCATCTGATCCGAAAACTTATTAGCCATACTTACCTCCGGTCTAATCGATAAATTTTATGCTGCTAATATCACCCAACACCCTCATCTCATCCGGCATCAGCGCTTGTATTTCCAGGTTGTCGCCGATGATTTCCAGGAAACCCCGGCTTAGATTTATGCGCATCCGCACCGTTGAATACTCGATAATTCCCTTGTGGTTTTCCAGATATAATTCTTCCCTGCCGGTTATGGTCAGCTTAGGGATATCCAGCACCAAATCCCCAGGGATTTCTAAAAAGTCAGCCATTGCCTTGCTTATGATCTCTCTTCGTTTATTCATATCCATCCCCTCCGCCATGAAAATACTGCAATTCCTTGCTTCTCAAATATATGCGTAAGATCTCTCCTGCATTCGCAAATATAGAC
>JAQUXM010000075.1 GCA_028692415.1 Syntrophomonadaceae bacterium
CATTGCCCATTCCATAATCAATTATAGCTATCATATGTAGGCTTTTACCTCTTGTTTATCGTGTTTTTGAGCAGGGCCTACCGGCAGCTCCACCTGAGTACCATCCCATTTTTCCATATCTTTTAATACTTGGCCTCTTTTTACTTTGCTACTATCAAATTGCCAGGGTGCCACCTGATGGTTTAAAAGAATATTTACAAATTCCTCTTCACTCAGTTGCAGGAATTCTAGCATCAAATCCAGCGAGGCCGGGCGAAGTCCATCGTATTCCTGGGCCATTTTCCAGCCCTGCTCTCGATTTAAACGCTGGTTGCGAATATCAATGCAGGCCAGATGATTGGTTCGGCCATAGCCTCTTTTAATGTATTTACAATAATCTCTAATCCCCAACCACTGGCATTCAATTTTCTCATAATCATATTCCGATGGTATGCCTTCCACCTCCTGACCCTGCCAACCTAATTCACGCTTGATAATCTCTACCTGTTTCTTGGTATCCCACTTAATAAAGTTCCCCAAACATATGGAACGGCATTTTATTCTCATCAAATCCTTGCGATCAGGGTAGGCAAAAGGATATAAGTCGCGTTTGCTGACCCGCCCCCCAAGAAACTCGTACATATCATCAGCGGTAATCCCCAGATTCATAGCCCGGTTAAAACGTTTCTCATCCACCTCTTCAAATTCATCATAAGAATACCAGGATGCATACTCAGCCAGCGTTTCTCCCCAGATAATCAAAGGGGTATTATAACGCAGGGCAATCTGCATAGTATGAGCATAAACTCCGGTGTGACAATGCCAGCAGAAATCCCCCCGTCTTTTCAAAGATTCCAGCATTAACTCTCTTATCACATGCCAGTTGGGAGTAAACTGCAGAACATCGGTCCCCAGAAGTTTAAAGGTACGGGTATTATTCTGAGCCACCAAGGGACGGTAACCCCAGTGATCAAACCTTACTACCAGCGGCTTTAACCCCAGTTCACGCACCACATACCAGAGCTGAAAGGTACTGTCCTTGCCTCCGCTGAAAGGCACAATACAATCGTATTCACCCTTGTTACGGTATTCATCGATCAAGTTATCCAGCATAACCCGTCGTTCTTCCCAGTCTATCCTGCTATCCCGGTAATCAATCTGCTGGCATACACTGCATACACCTTCATCATTAAACATGATGGTGTCATGAGTTTCGGGGAGTATACAGCGCTTACAGTATTTCATAATCATCCCTGCCTCTCCAATTTTCCTGGCATCTTAAGTTCGAAAAAACTGCGAAGCAGCTTCTTCCGCACCGCTGCAACGAGGCGGTAGACATAGTTATACTCATTCCCTTCGCTTCACTCAATGCCAAAACGTAATGAGAAGACTTCTTTCAGACTTCGCCTCGTTATTTTCTTTATCGTTAAAAAAGTTGGTCAAATTAAGTAATAAGGCATGCAAATTATTACCTGCGTTCGTACGAGCGCGCCGGTATCCCCATAACCGTAATGCCTGCTTCGATGTTACAAGTCACAACCGCTCCGGCGGCAATCAGACTATGATCTCCAATGCTAATTCCCTGTATTATGGTCGCTCCCGTACCTATCAGGACTCCGCAGCCGATTCTGACTCCTCCTGATATAGTCGCACCGGGCGCAATATGAACATGATCTCCGGTCCAGACATCATGATCGACAACAACCCCGGTGTTTATGATGGTATTATTACCGATGCAGCTCCCTGGTTGAATTATCGATCCGGCCATGATCTGTACCCCTTCACCCAATTCAACATCACCGGCAATAATAGCTGAAGGATGAATGATCCGGGCGAAGCTGTAGCCTGCTTTTTTAAATTTTTCATACAATATTTTCCTTGGATTGGAGCTATTAGCCCTGCCCAAGCCATTGACCAACTCGATCTCATTCGGAGGATATTTGAAAATAAGCTGGTCTGCGCCTATTACCGGTATGCCAGCAATCAACTGACTGCTGTGCCGTTCATCCATTTCAGTAATACCGATAATTTCAGCTTTAAGAAGCTGCAAGATATTTATTAAAACCCGGCTGTGCCCGCCAGCAGCTAGAATAATCACCGGCTTACTCATAGCTCTACCAACTCATCCGGCAAGTAATCCCGGCCCGCTTTTTTCCCCAGCCATTCCCAATAATACTGGGGCGCTATCCCTGTACCAGGTCTTTTAATAGCCAGATTATTTTCAGTAAAGACTTCCCCGGCTTTTATCGCTTGAGCTGCTACCAGGCTTTTACGAGAAACTTCTATGTTCTTCCATTCTGATGGGGAAGGTCCCTTCATAAACGAACCCAGAGCTGACTGGACCTGACGAATATCGCCTATCATTTGCTGAAGCTCAGCCGCTTCCAAGGAAGCTTTATGGTCCGGCCCCGGTAATTGTCTATCCAGGGTAAAGTGCTTTTCAATCATGGTAGCGCCTCGCGCTGCCGCTGCGACAGCAATGGCGGTTCCTGAACTATGATCCGAATAACCTACCTTCAAGCCAAATGCCTGCTTTAAGGTATCCATTGCCCTAAGATTAATCTCCCCAACTGGAGCCGGATATTCGCTGGTACAATGCATCAAGGTGACTTTTTCCCTAAGCTTATGCTGACCGGCAGATGATAAAAAACTGTGCTTGAAATCATCCCGGCCTGGCAAGCCTTGAGGATGACAATAACCAAAAGCCAAGACTCCCAGAGCAAACTCTATTTCGCCAAGCGTACTCATCCCTGTTGAAAGTATTATCTCTCTGCCACTTCGGGCTGCAGCCAATAATAATGGGGCATTGTTTATTTCTCCTGAGGCAAGCTTTATTCGGCTTACCCCTAATTCCTCTATTAAATAGCCAAGGCTGCCCAGATCAAAGGGGCTGGACAGAAATTCCAAACCCTGGCGGTGACATTCAAGCAGTAAGGCATGCTGGGCCGCTTCATCCAACTCCAGACCCTTTAACATTTGCCATTGATTTTCATCATGATTGGTGTTTTGCATCTGGTAAGCGGCCTTGGGCGCGAGGATGCTAAGCATCTGCTCAGTTTTAAAAGACTGGAATTTTATAATATCGGCTCCAGCTTGGGCAGCAGCCTCAACCATTTCCAGAGCCCGGAGCAGAGATCCATTATGGTTAACACCAGCTTCCGCAATGATTGTTATTTTTTCACTATCATGCTTCATTTCGCTTGCACCTCGAAAAAGTGTTTTTCCAACAAAACCTTGTAATCGGATATGCTTTTGAGAATATTCATTATTTGTCTCACCGAGTTCCCATCTCCATAGGGGTTAATGATATGACTGCAATCCAGGCGATTGGATTGTTCAATTGCATCTGCAATATCTGCAGTTCGGGCTTTGCAGTTAATCACTGAATCCGCCTGCAGTCGTCCTTTTTGCCTGTTGCCTATGTTGATGCTGGGTTTTTTAAAGGAAGGCACTTCATACAGCAAGCTGGAGGAATTGCCCACAACGGCATCCACCTGTGCAATGGTACTCCAATACAGCAGTTGTCCCATTGACTTGTAGAGCCGGGCATTCTCCCGCTTACGACAGTATTCCAGCAGCATATGGTTGAGCATCCTGCCTTCCGGATCGGCATTGGCTGCGGTAAAAATCAACCCCGTCTGCTCGCCAAATTGTTCCAGGGCCAGGAGCAAGGCTTGTAGTTGCTGCTGCGAGGATATTGTATCCCGCGTAATTGGGTGAAAAGTGATTAGCAAATTCTTTGGCCGAAAATTGAAGTTCAGGGCTTTTTGGAGCTCTTCCCTTGGTAATAGCTCGATGTTGTACAAAAAATCCAGAGCCGGGCTGCCAACATTAAAAATATATTGCGGGTTTTCCCCCATTTGCCGCACTCGCTCAGCAGAAACGGCATTGGTAACCAAATGCAGGTTGGCCATTTTGCTAATACTGTGGCGAATAGCATCATCAAAAGCTCCCTCGCTTATGTCCCCACCCGCAATATGAGCGATAGGTATCCGGGCCAGCATAGCCACTATAGAAACTGCCATTATCTCGAAGCGATCCCCCAGAACAATTAGCAAATCCGGCTTCAGTCTTTCCAGGGCATCGGCAAAACCTATCATTCCCAGTCCCATAGACTTGCTGGTTCCGCCCGGGCTGTCACTGGAAAGCAACATCTCTACCCTTTCCTGAATTACGAAGCCATCTGTCTCAATTACCCTATAGGTTAAACCGAATTCCGGCGAGAGGTGCATACCGGTGACCATAAGCTGCAATTCAAAATCAGGGTCAAGGTCAATCTGCTTTATCAAACAATAAAGCAATCCATAGTCGGCACGCGATCCAGTCACTACACATAGTTTTCTTTTATACATAATGTTCACCTAAAAAAGCACTGCTGGGCAGGTTTATTATTCGATCAAACAGGTTTTCCGCAGTGCTCAAATCCATTCGCGGACAATCCCGGTACATAAGCAGGCGATGCATCAATTCCCAGACTGGCCGGGTTATTACCCCGGCCTCATTGCTTAATTGGAGCAGTGCATCTTTTTGCATTGCATATTCCTGATTTAAAAGCAGTGCATTCAGCCAGTAATTACTGTTAACATTATCACCTTCAGTAAAAATATCCACCCCTTGCAAGTCCTTAAAAGCTTCCCCGTAGGCCTGAGCCAGGCATCGTTTGGCCGCAACAAAACGGGGCAGTTGTTCCAGTTGAGCACATCCGAGAGCCGCATTGATATTGGGCAGGCGATAATTATAGCCCACCCGGTCATGCTCAAAACCCCAAGTTCGGGTAATCCTTGCGGTGGTTGTTAAATGACGGGCCATTTTAGCCAGAACATCATCATTGCTTAATATCGCCCCGCCCCCTCCAGTGCTAACAATTTTATTGCCATTAAAACTCATGATCCCAATCCGCCCCAGAGTTCCCGTATGTCTGCCCTTATAAGTGGAGCCTAATGATTCAGCCGCATCCTCAACTACCTGCAAATGATAATGCCCGGCGATATCCAATAATGGATCCATATCCACCGGGTGGCCAAAAATATGAACCGGAATAATCGCTTTGATACGTTTTCCGCTGCGTTTGTTATAGCAGGTACCATTCTTTATCTCCGCCATATATCCCAGATAATCAGCCAATTTTTCCGAATCAATCCCCATCGTACGCATATCGCTGTCAACAAAATGAGGAATCGCCCGGCAATAACTGACTGCGTTAGCCGTTGCCACAAAGGTTAGCGCGGGCAGCAAAACTTCATCACCAGCATTTACATCAAGCAACAATAACGCTATATGGAGAGCTGCAGTCCCATTAACTACCGCAACTGCATGCCTGGCCCCGGTAAACCGGGCTAGGTCTTTTTCGAAACGGTCCACAAAACCACCCGCCGAAGAAACCCAGCCGCTATCCAAACATTCCCGTATATATCTCCATTCATTACCTCTGAAACAAGGCTCATGGAGCATAATCTCCTGCCCCGTATCCTGCTTTACTACTTTTCTGATAATCTCCAGTATCTTTTGTAAATCAAGTTCTTTTTTCATATATTGTACGTTTCAGTCCTGTATTTTTTCAGGTTTTCCGGTTCTCTGAACCAAACTATGGTTTTTTGCAAACCTCTCCTCAAGCCGGCCTCTCCTGTATATGATGGTTTCCAGCCCAGTAAATCCAAAGCCTTGCGGTTGTCTGCCCATAGCCTGTCTACCTCGCTATTATCCGGTCTAAGTCGCTGAGCATCAGTAACTATTCTGATATCAGCTTCCATTATATCTGCAATCAGGTAAACCATCTGCTCGATACTGATTTCATAATTACTGCCGATATTGATGACCTGGCCTTCCGCCTGCTTTGATTGAGCTACAGCCAGAAAACCCTCAACCGTATCTTCAATGAAGTTGAAATCACGAGTAGGGTGAAGCGCTCCCAGTTTTAAGTGCTTTTGACCGCTGGCAATCTGCCCGATGATCGTAGGTATCACCGCCCGCGCCGACTGTCTTGGTCCATAGGTGTTAAAGGGCCTGATGACAGCCACCGGGGTAGCAAATGAATTATAAAACGAGAGGGCCAGTTGATCAGCTCCAATCTTGCTGGCAGCATAAGGCGATTGTGCCGCCAGGGGGTGATCTTCATCAATAGGTACATAGCGGGCACTTCCATAGACCTCGCTGGTGGAAGTATGTATAATTCTGCAAATACCAAAGTCACGGGCAGCCTGCAAAACATTCAGTGTGCCTTTGATATTGGTGTCGATATAACTGTTGGGAGCCTGATAGGAGTATGGAATGGCTATCAAGGCTGCCAGATGAAAAATCAATTCACAGCCCTGAACGGCTTCTCTGACCCGGTATGGATCGCGGATGTCGGCGGGAAACACCTCAATGTTATCCCGAATATCAAGCGGAAGATCTTCCAGCCATCCCTGAGTGTTAAACGAATTATAAAAAACCATGGCTCTAACCGAATACCCCCGTCTGACCAGAGCTTCAGTCAAATGGGAGCCTATAAAACCGTCCGCACCGGTAATCAGTACCTTCTTGTGATTAATAAGCACCTTTTCTGATCTCCTTTACAGCTTCCTCCATCATGGTCAACCATCTTATTAAACACTAAAAAATATTAAGCAAGGTCTGTGTTAGACCCTTTTAAAGAATTCAAGCATTGCCCGGCCAAATCACCAATCATTGTAAACCATTCATGCTGCTTAAGCAGTATTTCAGCTTCACACAGGTTTTTATCCACATATTTACTTGGAATACCAAACAGCTCAATATTATGTCGGACATCATACGATTGCGCAATATCGGCAAATATACCTGTCACTGTCTTCTTTGCAAAACAACTATCTTTGACAGACATTATCTGGTTTCTCATATTGGGCAACTGCTTGCATACTGCATCGTAATTGAGCTTGCTTTGTAAAAAATTTTCCAAATCCTCCCTATATCGTTCGCAAACAAGCAACCCCTCTTTGCAGTTCAAGACCAGTTCTGCCATATCTTTTATGGTTCTTTGCAGCAAAGCCTTGATTCTCTTGATATCTCGCTGGCAGTCAACGGGCGAAAACTGGGCGAATGCTTGCTTTATCATCCCCAGTGGAGCAAACGGTTCAGAAATATATTTGTCAATCGCATCAGATAATGACATAAGCTTTGTTCCTTCTATAAATGCCCCGGTCTCTGAGCAGTTTACTACGGTTCCCGGATTGGTCGCAACATCGCTTTCATAGCCTTTTATGCAGTTAAACCATGCCCATTCCGTTTGTACCGGTTTACCGGCATTTCCCTTGACCTGAATCACCTTGCGTTTATAATAAACTTCCTGCCTTTCTCCCATGATACTCCCCCGGGCATGAGTATCCCCTTCAATGCCAAATGCCAGATCCTGGCCAACCAGGATAATTGGATCACACCCCATGGTCTCCGCAATTTTATAAGCCATATTACCGGCTGAAAACGAAATATTCAAACTTCCTCTTTCCATCTCCAACCAATCAAAATGCCGGTATTGGCGGAATACAATGACTTTGGGACCCGGATAAACCTCAAAAGCAGCCGCCGGCACCACCGGACAGGCGGCATAATAAACATCCTTGACTTCTTCCTCGTTTAAGCCGCTAATAACTTCAACTGTCGAGGGAAGCCGTTCCAGCGAGGCTACCAGTTGCGGTCTTATTCCATGGTCAACCAATATTTTCAAGGTGCTGTCTGCACAGATAATTAACGCCTTATCTTCCAGCCCTTTTAGCAGTTCTATATGCTTGTTCAGTGAAGGGCCTGAAGCAACCACTATAGCGGGTTTTTTCTCAAACTTTCCCGCGAGCAGGTTTATACCTGGATTACCTATAATAGCTTTCAGATTGGCCAGCATATTTTCTATTCCGATCAATGTATCATAGGGATCATTGCCATAATAGGCCAGGCATTGGGAAGCTGCCTCGCCGAAAGTCTCCAAAGCTGCTGTATAATATGCCTTATTGATAATAAGGGCTGAATCCAGATAAACCGGATTTACCGCCTTCATTAATACCAGCAATTCATTATCCAGGAGGCATTTTAAAAAAATACTGTATAGTTTTTCTTCTCTTTCGCCAATGACCAGCAGTATCCGCTTGTTGCTTATAACATTCACCAGATTGACCAAGCTTAGCGCATGTTTAAAAAGCTCCATTTCCTTTTCAATGACGATCAGATAGACCGTATTTTGTTCTTTAACCATCTGATGCAGGTAATAAAGAAGTTCATACCCCAAGCCCATGCCCAAAAACAAGGCAAGCCGAGTATTTTTAAGCTTAAGCGCCTCTATTTGGTTTTTAATGTCGCCGACCGGATTATCTACAGTATAGTATTCATGCCGGGATATTTTGTCACGAAAGCTATATACCCCGGATAGTTTTGTGTTTATTGCTATAAAACGATCTTCTGCTTGATCATTATTATGGATACGTTGGGCTAGTTGCGGATAGTATTCCCTTAAGGTCTGTATGTTCATTTCATATATTTCTTTGGCAACAGAAAAACTGTATTCGGGACTCATCGGTTTTCCTCCAAATCAGCTTGATCCCTTGCAGTCTTAAGTTGGGCAAATTCAAGCTCCAGCTTTTGGCGGGCATTTTTTAAGGAATTTAGACATATACTGGCCA
The DNA here is from genome assembly GCA_028692415.1 of Syntrophomonadaceae bacterium. GTDB lineage: Bacteria > Bacillota > Syntrophomonadia > Syntrophomonadales > Syntrophomonadaceae > JAQUBU01. The sequence continues at coordinate 8,604 of JAQUXM010000075.1, forward strand.
GATCACCGTTAACCGCAAACCACTCAGCTTGCCGCAGAAGTATATCCGCCTCTGCCAGATTTCGATCCTCGTATCGACCCGGAATGGCAAACAGCTCCAGGTTATGATTGATCGCATAGGACTGCACTACATGGGAGAATATATCCTGCACGGTTTTCTTAAGAAAAAAACTTTCTTTATACTTGACGATCTCTTCCTTTATTAACGGAAGCTTTTGTATGACCTGCTGATAGTTTTCGCCCTTGTGCAAGAAGTTCTCCAGTTCCCTCTTATGTTTTTCAACTACCTGCAAACCCCAACGACAACTGTCAACGGCATCCTCCATGTCGGATATGGTTATATTCATCAGATTGCGTATATTAACAAAATCCTGCTGTTTGTTTTCGGGACTAAATGAAGCCAGTATCTGTTTGATCCTTTCCCGGGGATAAAAGGCTTCACCGATATAATTTTGAATTGACTCCTGCAGCGGCATTATTTGGGTTCCAATAATATAAGCCCCTCCCTCGGTGCTGTTCATGACCTTTGCTTTACAGCCGGCCACGTCAGATTCATAGGCCTTTATACAGTTATACCAGGCCCATTCGGTAATTACCGGTTTGCCATCATTGCCCATCACCTCGATTGGCTGCCGCTGGTAATAAACCTCCTGCTTTTCCCCCAGCAAGGACCCCCGGGCATGGGTATCACCATCGCGGCTGAAGGAAAGGTCTTGTCCGACCAGGATAATCGGATCACAGCCCAGAGTCTCCGCCAGCTTGAAAGCCATATTGCCGGCTGAAAACAGGATTCTGAGTATGCCTCTTTCTATCCCCAGCCACTCAAAATGCTTATATTTGCGAAAAACCATTATCCGCGGTCCGGGATATGCTTGATAGGCACCGGGAGGCACTACCGGGCAGGCGGCATAGTATACTTCTTGCACATCCTCTGCCTGATAGCCTTCCATAATCTTGACCGTGGGGGGAACCCTTTCCAGGGAAGCTACCAGATGGGGTTTGACCCCAATATCCATCAATATCCGCAAGGTGCTGTCCGCACAAATAATCACTGCTTTGTCTTCCAGCCCTTTCAGCAAATGCTTGTTTTTATTGAGCGAAGGTCCTGAAGACACTACAATAGCCGGTTTACCGGCAAATTTATCCTGCAGCATATTTATACCGGGATTGTCAATAATCTCCGCCAGGTTGGCCAGCATATTCTCGGTTCCTAACAGCGAATCATAAGGATCGTTGCCGAAGTATTCGAGGGTTAATGTAGCTGCATCTCTGAATACCTGCAGCGTTTTAATGTAATAAGCCTTGTTGATCCGCATTGCCGAAGGGTGATAAACCGGATTTACCGCTTTCAATAAAACCACCCGCTCATTGTTGACCAGGTAATCCTGTAGTAGAACATATAAATTATTTTCCTCTGCTCCTACCAGGAATGTAATACCAGGATCTTCTATGATCCTGGTCAAATCCATCGTACTTAATGCAGCTAGAAATATTTCAATTTCTTTTTCAATTATTAGGATATACGCAGTGTTTTGTTTCTTGTAAAGATTTTGCAAAAAATATATTAGCTCATAGCCCAATCCGAATCCCAAGAATATTGCTAAGCGAGTATTTCTAAGCTTCAAGGCTTCAATTTGCTCCTGGACATCTTTATAGGGATCGGCAGTCCCGTAATAATAGGCGTTGTTTGCCTTATCCAAGAGATTTAGTCTGCACGCTTGGTTTTTTACCAAGATAAATCTTCCCGAATTCTGATGTTTTACTGCCATTTCATAAAGGTCCGGTCTAAAACGTTTTAGCGAATCCATATTTTGCTGGTAAACCAGGGGATTAAGGAAATCACTGTTATATTTCCCGCTCGATTGCGAGCTTTCATAATCATTATGCATTGAATAAACCTCCCGGGTTGCTCCCCAAGCAATCATACTATATCATGCGTAAATATTATCGGATGTTAAAACAGCACCGGATCATGGTTTGTTCCCAATTACTACCTGCAAACTGTAATCATCCCGAAATTGGAATCTGTATTCCCGTTCACCGCAATCAAAGACATGCGTTGAATTCAAATTATAATCAGTCGATGGGGTTTCCTTCGATAAGTCCTCTTGATCAATCTCCGCTACCCAGTTAATAATATCCTGGTCATGAAGCATATCCAGACTTTCATTGGGAAGTCTTTTCTCCCCCAGCAAGCTTTCCTCAGCCGAATGCAAGCACGGTATCCGGTTATAATAAACCGGATTGCACTTGGACAGATGAAATACACAAGCATCCTTGTCCTTAATGCTGCTTGCATAGTTGTCCTCAGTGTGCAAAATATAATACCGGGTCTCCGAAGCAATGCGATGTTTTTCCACGATCATACTCCGTATCTTCCTGTGGCTGTCGGAAAAATAGGCTCCTGATAACTCATCATCAATGGTCCAGGGATTATTGCTGCCGGCCGAAATAGTAAACTTCAAATCACTGTGTCTAATATTGAACGCGTACTCATAATCAACCGTCATTAGCTCTCCGGAGACAATGTGCCTGAGCTCGGCTTTCGCATAACCTTCCCGGTCGATAATCACCGAAAAGGTATGGGGAGCGTATTTCCCCAACAGCAATGCTATATAAGCTCCATAACCGCGACCATAAACCATTATGCGCCTTTGATTAATCTCATATTCCCGCAGGGTTTGGCCTAAAGCCTGCAGGCAATCAATGGCCGGCAAAAAGCCCCAGGATTGATATTCGCCCCGGCTTGTTACCATTGTGGGCTGGCAGCGAATATCCAGGCTGGTTATTCCGCGGGATATTACTCTCTCAGCCATTAAACGGAATATTTCATCCTGGGTTCGCATCTTTTTAAACTCATCAAAGCAAAGCTCTGCCCCATTGTAAATACGATTAAAGTTATGTAAAAAACTTTCTTTAATTTCTATTGACTTATTCCGATATATGCCAAAATAGTTTACCCCTATACTGATACAGTTTAATTTATCAGCCAGGTAAGGGCAAAACTCCTCCTTTAATTCCTTGGAATCCGCATATTGATCAAAATCACCCAGTACCAGGATTACCCCTGTGTCTTCGTTAATTCCCTTTTCCGGCATGATCAGGTGGACATCAATCGGTTTTCGCACACAACCCAATTCAACATCCGGATGCGGTTCCACAGTGAACACTCTTGTTTCTCGCAAATCCAACACTCCTTATAAACTCTCAATTCACTTTATCGAAAGCAAATCGATCTTCCATTTCTTATTAATATCGCAATAAAAGGCAAATACTTTAAACCCCACCGGGATTGACATTATTCGCTTAGCCCGGTTTTTTCAAGATTAGTATGGATGATAAGCTAAAAAAGTCATTCATATTTACTCGCGGGTTTATCGCCCGGGCCTGGGGCAAAACCCGCTGGCGCAGGTAGTTGTAAAGACCATCGTGCCCAA
>JAQUXM010000241.1 GCA_028692415.1 Syntrophomonadaceae bacterium
ATGATCTTCTCCAGAAGGCTCAGGAATTCACGCTTAGTATTCCCTTGGACAATGAAATGAAAAAGCCGCTGGCTATAGCGGGTTCCAGTTCAGGACGGGATATAGACAAGTTTAGCACGCTCAAACTAAAAGCCCAGGCGGGTAAATGTATCAGCAGCCCGGTAATCGGGGATTGCGGCTTAATTTATGAGTGCCGGGTAATTTACCGTCAGTCCATGGACCCTGATATGCTCAATCAAGATATAAGAGAAAAGTTTTATGCCAGTGAAGATTATCATGTCATGTACTTTGGTGAAATCCTGGCCTGTTATAGTAACAAGTAAGCTGGACCAGCGAGGCGTGAGGGGTGAGGGGTGAGGGGTAAAATCTCCCTGCCGCTAGTACACCGAAGCACCCCCCAGCAACATAAATTGTGTTCGGAGAACACATCGTTGTGCCCGAAGGGTGCTACATTAATTGTGTTCGGAGAACACATCGTTGTGCCCGAAGGGTGCTACCTTATTCGTGTTAGGAGAACACATCGTAGTACCCGATGGTGGTCATCTTCCTGCAGGGGTAGGTTTATCCTTGGGACATCGGGGTTGGTTTGATCGTTTTCCTTAACTACAGCTATTCAATTAATTGAACAGTTTTGTATCGAGTTCATTAAGCAGTTTATCGATACCCAAGCCAGTACGTGCTGAAATATACCGGGATCCTTCCATGGTCCCATCTGCAGCCAGCAGATCCGCTTTGTTGAATACCGTAATGATCTTTTCCTTTTCGGCGCCCAGTTCTTCAAGCACTTTTTCTACAACTCCCATTTTATCCATATAAGCAGGATCAGAAATATCTACGACATGTAACAACAAATCGGTTTCCACCGCCTCTTCGAGCGTAGATCGAAAAGCTGCCACCAAATGATGCGGCAGGTTCTGAATAAACCCTACGGTGTCAGTAATTAAAACCTCTCGCTGGGGGTTTAAACGTATTTTCCGGGTGGTGGTATCCAGGGTCTGAAAGAGTCTTTGGTCGGCTTCAACCTGAACCGTTCCACTCTTGTGCGCCATTTGACAAAGGGTATTGAATAATGATGATTTTCCCGCATTGGTGTAGCCGACTAAAGAAAGCACTTTTAAACCAATCCGGTTACGTTGTTTCTTATGCAATTCTCTGGTTCTTCCCATCTTCCCCATTTGTGCTTTTATATCAGTGATGCGCCGCCTTATGCGTCTGCGGTCCAGTTCAAGCTTTTGTTCACCGGCTCCTCTGGTTCCAATTCCTGCCCCCAGGCGGCTCATTTCTTTGCCAATGCCGCTTAAGCGTGGCAAGCGATATTCCAAGCTGGCCAACTCCACCTGCAATAATCCCTCCCGCGAGCGGGCTCGCTGGCTGAAAATATCGAGTATTAAGCGGGTGCGATCAACAATCTTCACTTCCAGTTGCTCCTCCAGATTGCGCAATTGCACCGGAGATAATTCACTGTCAAAAATCACCAGGTCAGCTTGTAATTCCTGGCTGAGATGAAGCAATTCCTCAATTTTTCCTTTGCCAATGTAGGTGGATGCACTAACCTTATCCTTGGCCTGCACGATTGCAGCTAGAACTTCAGCACCGGCAGCTTCTGCCAAACCTCGTAGTTCTTGCATTGATGAATCGAAATCAAAATCATTATTCCTTTTTAATTTAACCCCTACCAAAATCGCCTTTTCCTTTGAGATCTGCTCTGGCAAATGCATTACTCCTTAAATTGATTCTTCTATTTCGGTACACAGGACTTCCCATTCTTCCAGGGCTGTGTCCAGGAACTCTTGTATCTCATTATATTCCGTACTTAAAGCTTGAGCCTGCCATTGCTCATCATAACTGAAGGGCTGTGACAAAAGCTCTTCCAACTCCTTTTTCCGCTTTTCCAATTCCGCAATATGATGCTCAATATTCGTTAACTGCTTATCCCTTCTTTTCTCGAGTTTCTGCTTTTCCTTTTGCTCCAGGCGCTGTTGTTTTTGCAGTTTCGGTTCAACAACTTTATCAGGGTTTTTTACCTCAACCCCATGCCGTTGCATTTCCAGGCGCTTTTCATAATAATAATCATAATTACCCCAATAATACGCAAGTTTCTGGTTCTCTATGGCCAAAACCCCGTTGGCGATCTGATTTATCAGGTAACGATCATGAGAAACCAGCAAGATGGTCCCCGGGAAAGCAGACAGCATATCTTCAACCGCCTGACAGCTTTCAATATCCAGATGGTTGCTTGGTTCATCAAGGATTAAAAAATTAGCCCCGGTCAGAAATAATTTTAGCAGCGACAGCCGCCCCTTTTCTCCTCCGCTTAGATTGGCAACCTGTTTGTAAACATCGTCTCCTCTAAATAGCATTCTGCCCAATATATTACGGGCTTGCTCCACCTTAATATCGAAATTAAATATTATTTCATCCAGCAAGGTATTATCTAAGTCAAGATCTTCATATTCCTGGGAAAAATAGGCTGTCTCCACGCGGCTTCCGATCTTCACTTCGCCTTCGTCCGCTGCCAATAAGCCAGTAATTATTTTTAGCAGGGTGGTTTTGCCAGCCCCATTGGGTCCTACCAAAGCCAGCTTATCACCTTTTTTTATATGCAGCGCAATTTTATCGAACAAGCACAAAT
>JAQUXM010000242.1 GCA_028692415.1 Syntrophomonadaceae bacterium
GATGCAACCCTTCGGGCAGAAAGGATTCTCCGGGCTGATTTCACCCCGATTCCGGGTACTCTGAGCAGCCTTTCATAATCGGCCCGGTTGATTTCCACCGGAAAATAATGCAAGTTGCGCAGGGCCCAATCGGTCTTGGGGTCGTAGTCTTCGGCAAAATTGGGATTTTGGTCATCCAACAACTCCTCCGCACTGAAGCCGTAAAAACGCATCAGCCAGTCGGCCTGGTAGATACGGTGTTCGCGTAGCAAGGGCGGTTTGACCAGGTCTGGCAGGTTGGGATGCCGGGCCACCGGGACGTAGGCCGAATAATAGACTCTCTTTAAATGAAACTTGCTGTAGATAGACTCGGCAAGCCTTAATATCTGCAGGTCGGGGTCAGGAGTAGCCCCCAAAATCAGCTGGGTAGTTTGTCCGGCGGGTACAAATAAGGGTGCCTTGCGGGATTTTCTTCGTTCTTCTTGGGAAGCCATTATATGCGAGTTCAGGAATGACATGGGCTTGATTATGGCTTCCTTTTTCTTCTGGGGAGCTAAAAGCTTCAGCCCTTGCTGGGAAGGTAATTCTATATTGACGCTCATGCGGTCCACATAGCGTCCCGCTTCCTCAATTAGACGGGTATCGGCTCCGGGTATGGCTTTAAGGTGGATGTAGCCGTTGAAGCGGTGTTCCTCGCGCAGCTTTTTAACCGTCCGCAGCAGCATTTCCATGGTGTGGTCGGGAAGTCTAAACACCGCTGTGCTCAAGAACAACCCTTCTATGTAATTGCGGCGGTAAAAGTTCATAGTCAGGTCACACACTTCCTCGGAGGTGAGCGTGGCCCGGGGAATGTCATTGGAAACCCGGTTTACGCAGTAAGAGCAGTTGTAGACGCAGTCATTGCTTTGCAGTATTTTGAGCAGGGAGATGCAGCGGCCGTCATCCGACCAGCTGTGGCAAATGCCCATTGTGGCACTGTTGCCCACTCCGCCGGGCTGGTTGCTTCTACTGCTGCCGCTGGACGAACAGGATACGTCGTATTTAGCTGCATCAGCCAGTATTTTTAGCTTTTCAAAGGTATCCATAGTGCTTGCTCCGAACATACATTCTGGAATATATTCTATCACATTATTCACTTAAAAAGAACAATTGTTCCATAATCATAATACAATATGTTAAAACAAAGGCTCGGCACAAGCCGGTTTTTCTTTAGCGTTCTGGACAAAAGCTGAAACATTATGGGTAGATTTATCTGCAAAGCCGGTATAGGATTATATTAGTTCTTCCAGCTAACAATAATTGAAAGAATAAAGATTGGATGATGCCGATGCAAGGCCAGTATTATGACAATTTCATGGAGAGAAATTCGCTGATTCCCTTAAGGCAACTGGAGACAACCGCATATAAGCCTTGCGGGTTTGATTTTGTGCTAATGCAGAACCAGATAAGGTCCGAGGGGTTAAACCCTGACGATTTCTATTTTAATCCCGGCAATTCGGAAGCGCCGTACTGTTATTACCGGGCTTCCGTACTGCTGGACTTTGATCTTCTTAACAACACAATTGCCGAGATAAAAAACCTTATTAGCAGACTTGAGCAGGATATAAATAAGAGTGTTGCTAAAAGGGACTTTGACCGGTTTCTTGCTTTGGTTGACCGCAGGTTGGCGCCAGACCTTTTTATGGAGGTTTTCAATTTCATTCCGGATCAGGATAAATACCGTCTGTTTGAGCGCGTTTGGAGGTTTAATCCAAACAGCCAGGAGGTTTTTAGCAAGGCATTTATTGCAAAGGTATCAAAATATAAGGGATGTACAAGTGCTTTGCCAGTGTCGGATGCAGCGGGGTATGTCCCGGTATACCGGAGTTGCGATGCCAAAAAGCCATTATCGGAGAAAGGCTTATCCTGGACGACAGATATTAATCAGGCAATCTGCCAAGGGCTCTCTTTGTATACGATACCGGTTATTTACCGGGGTCAGATTCATAAAAGGCATATCCTTTCGTACGATAGCGATAAAAAGGAGATAGAATCAGATCAAACAGAACAGATAGAAGCCTTGGATTTAATAAATCTTACGGAATTTAAAGCTGAGTTAAAAGAAACCGGAATCATCCAACAATATGATTTTTATTCAAAAAAGATAAGCACCGGATGGTTCCATAACCCTCAAGGCATACATGCGCTTGGTCACACCAAAAGGGTTCTGTTTTTGAGCTTGATCATTGCCTATTTGGAGAAATATCACGAGGAAGACAGAAATATTCTGGGTTTGGCATCCATTTACCATGATATTGGCAGGTCAAACGATGGCTACGATCCTGATCATGGCATAGCCAGTTACGATAAGTTAATAAGTCAAAAACTGCTTGCATCAAGCGACCATCAGGAGCAAGAGATTCTAAAATTTTTGGTTCAAAATCATGCTATTCCCGACCAGAGTGCATACCGGAAAATAGGCCGTTACGATCTCTCCGATGTAGAAAGGACCTTAAGGCTTTATGATGCTTTCAAGGACGCAGATGGATTGGACCGGGTGCGGATAAAGGACCTGAATCCGGAGTATCTTCGCACTCGTGCGGCGCATCGCCTCTTGTTGCTGGCACACCAGCTTTTAAGCATCGGAAGTAACTGCGGAGCAGA
>JAQUXM010000076.1 GCA_028692415.1 Syntrophomonadaceae bacterium
ATGGAATAATGGTTGCAAACAGGATTAAAGACCAGATTGAACAGGCTAAATTTGAAGTATCAGATCTTAGCATTACGATAAGTATTGGTATTACCCAATATAACAATGAATCAACTGAAAAATTCATCAGCCTCGCTGATGAACTCCTATACAGGGCTAAACGTAATGGACGCAACCGGGTTGAATGGGAAATGCAAAAACCATGACTAAATGCCGAGAGCCTGTTTCCGGTTGGACCTGTTGACAAAAGCCTGCTTGACCTGAGCCCCAATCTCAACAGCCTGTAATGAAATAATTAAAGTAAAATGGGTGTTCTCTTAAAAATAAGGAACACTTGAATTTAAAATTATCGGAAGTAAATTAGGCACTTTCAAAATCCTTGAAAGTGCCTAATTTACTATCTCAATGAAAAACCCGGCTAACCTATTCTGTATGGTTTTTGATCATTACAGGCTTATGTCTGCAGCCCGGTAAAGGGGTTCTTCTCCTCTGCCGCTGGTATTCCTGCTCTCAGATACCTGATAAACGATCTTATTCAAGGTGCGGTTAATATAAGCTTTATGGAATTATACTGGGGAACTGAAGAATTAAGCTCTTGTTTTGTGTGACTCAAAATATAAAAGATAGTTATAAGTAAAATTAATAGATATTATGTCGAAATTGTAGTAATATTATATATTGTATAACAGTAATTAATTATGCCTGATATTGAAATAATTTCTGGAAAGCATATTGCATTTATTGTCATGTCTATTTTTATTTAGAATGCTTATTATTTCAAAGGATTGGATAGCAATTAAGTGCGGGATAGCAGAGAATTTATTTTACAAATAGCTCAATTGAATAAGACCTATTCCGGCAATCAGGTTTTGAATAATGTCAATTTTGATTTGAAACTTGGTGAGGTCCATGCCTTGGTGGGTGAAAACGGTGCGGGCAAGTCCACTCTCATCAAGATTATTGCAGGTGTTGAAAAACCTGATCCGGGGGCCGAAATAATCTTCGATGGCTGCCCGGCAGTCAATCTGAGTCCTTCAAAATCAGTACAGATGGGTATTTCCGTCATATATCAGGACATCAGCCTTTTCCCCAACCTCTCGGTAGCTGAAAATATTTGTATTGGCGGGCAGAAAGGCCCGTTTATTAAATGGCAACAGATGTTTGAAACCGCCCGGTCTGCTTTGAATAAACTGGGGGCAATAGACATTGATCCCCATATGGCGCTTGGCGAAATCAGCATAGGTCAACGTCAAATGGTAGCCCTGGCCCGTGCTCTAACTCATGAGGCCCGGGTAATAATTATGGATGAACCTACCTCCTCTCTTTCTGCAAATGAGGTCAAAGCTCTCTATAACACCATTCAAATTCTAAAAAATGAAAATAAGTCCCTCATTTATATATCCCACAAGTTTGAAGAAGTGTTTAGGGTGGCTGACCGAATATCGGTGCTCCGCGACGGTGAGCTGATAGCGAGCAAAGATGCCCGGGAATTTGATGAACAAAGCCTGATCAGCATGATGGTTGGCCGGGAGATCAGATTTCCACCCCTACACAACGAAGAGGTAGCCGGGAAAAAGATATTTGAAGTCACAGGACTGAGCAAAGAACCATTGTTCAGGGACATTTCCTTCTCCCTGTATGAAAATGAGATATTGGGTATGACCGGGCTGGTAGGGGCAGGACGAAGCGAAATGGCGCAGACCTTGTTTGGCCTTATAAAAGCGGATAAAGGCCGCATATTCATGGGTGGGAAAGAAATCAGCATAAAATCAGCAGTGGATGCAATTAAAAACGGGATTTGTTACCTGCCTGAAGATCGGAGGGGCCAGGGCATATTTCGAATTCAAAGCATGGCTAAAAACATTACTGCCGCAAAGCTTGAGTCTATATTAAACCGCTACCGTCTGCTGAGCCGTCCCAAGGAAATGGCCGTTAGCGAATATTATATGGACAGGCTGAACATAAAACCCAGGCTGCCCGATATCAGTGCTGATAAAATGAGCGGTGGCAACCAGCAGAAGGTATTGTTCAGCCGCTGGTTGAATGCCCGTCCGCGAATCTTGATTGCCGATGAACCAAGCAGCGGTATCGATGTGGCTACCAAGGCAGAAATTCACAAGCTTTTGCGCGAACTGGCAGCATCCGGGGTGGGGGTTATATTGATTTCTTCCGACTTGCCTGAGACCCTGGCGGTCTGCGACAGAATACTGGTAATGCGCAATGGCAATATAGTAGAACAGATAAGCAGTATGGAATCAAGCCAGGAGGAACTTATCAGGAAAGGACTAATGGGATAATGCAACGGCTACAGAAGAACGCGCTATTTAACAAACGCGATCTGCATCTGATCTTGATCATAGTAATACTGGGATTCTTTATTTCATATAATGCTCCCGAATTCATACAAGTTAGAAACCTGTCCAATATACTGGGCAATAATTCTGTCTATGGAATAATGGCAATTGGCATGACCTTGATACTGGTTACCGGAAATATTGATATTTCCGTCGGTGCGGTATTTGCCATCACCGGCATGACTGCCGCCAGCTTCGCCAATTATGCCGATGCGGCAGGCATTACAACGCCGTTCCTTGTTTTTGCGGTCAGCATGCTGGCAGGTGCGGCACTGGGCTTTATTAACGGCTATCTGGTAGCAAAAATAAAACTGCCGGCCATTATAATAACCCTGGGCAACATGAGCATAATGCGGGGTTTGCTGTTGCTGTTGACCCAAGGTGCGTGGGTATCCGGCATGCCCGAATGGCTTACTGTCTTGGCCAGAACCAAATACTTGGGATTATATGCATCCACATATTTGTGGTTGTTCACTGCTTTGTTTGTTTTTGCCCTGCTTAAATTTACAGTACTGGGGCGCGGTATTTTGGCTGTCGGCGGAAATTCAACCGGTGCACAACGGATCGGTATCAATCAAAAAATGGTTTATATATTTGTATTTTCGGTTTTTGGTGCCCTTACCGGTCTTGCCAGCACCATATATATCGCCAATCTGGGAAGTGCCCAGCCCGTTGCCGGTATGGGATACGAATTGACTTTGATCGCAGCAAGTATTATAGGAGGAACCAGTATCTTTGGCGGCAAGGCTTCCATATTGGGGACTTGCCTGGGGGTTATCCTCTTGGGCATTATTGCCAATGCCATGGTATTGGCTCTTGTCCCGGTGTACTGGCAGAGTCTGGTTACAGGTCTGGTAATCATTCTGGCCATTTTGTTTTCCTACCGGGAAGAAAGAATTTGAGGAAATGAGGATTGAGTATTTGAAAGCATTGGTTTCGAAAGATCAAAACCATGAAATGACCTTGCTTTTTATACTTATAGTTCTAGGCATTGCCTTTTCCATATTCAGTGAGAGCTTCTTTAAAATCGGCAACATGTTGGCGATTTCCGCCCAAATGGCGGAGCTTTCGCTCTTAACCCTGGGCATGAGCGTTTGCATAATATCCGGGGGCTTTGACCTGTCCATCGGTGCAATGGCCGGGTTAAGCTCAGTTTGCCTGGCTGTCCTTATAAGCTCGGGGATGGACATGGGTCTGACAATTATCTTGGTATTGGGGCTTTTACTGCTTTGCGGTCTAATAAACGGCATCCTGATCGGCTATTTGCGAATTAATTCAATGCTGGTAACTCTCGGCACATCCTCGGTCTTTATGGGTATTGCGATCGTAATTTCCCAGGGACGGGCCATCTCCGGCCTGACTGAGGAATTCGCTGTTTTTGGCCAGCAGTATCTGGGGGTTATACCCGTGCAAACCATGATATTGATAGTGATTTTGGCATTTTCCTTTCTGATTCTGAGTTACAGCACTTGGGGACGCCGTATATATCTTATCGGAAGTAATTATGAGGTAGCACGCTTTGCGGGTATTAACTGTGGTTTTAATATTATGTTGGTATACGTGTACTCGGCAGCTATGGCCTTTCTGGCCTCCCTTATCCTGACCTCGCGTTTGGCTACCGGCCGGGCAGACCTCGGTGAGACATATGTTATGCAAAGCGTTGCGGCAGCAGTTTTTGGCGGTATAGGCATAAACGGGGGCTCGGGCAATCTTGCCGGGGCTATTCTGGGGGTGGCGGTATTTGTGATTATCAGCAACGGTTTTAACATGTTGGATTTTTCCCAGTATGCCCAGCAGATCGTAATTGGATCAATTCTGATTGTTTTTCTTGCTTATCGTGCGCAGCGGAATCAGGAATAAAGCATTGCCGCCAGAACATAGGAAAGTATGTTTTTAATTACTGTTTTCCATAGCTGGACCTGAGGCAATTTGACATAGATATTACCGTTCACAAAATTGAAAGGATGGGGATTATGAAAAAAGGCAGATTATTTATTGCAGTGCTACTAATTTTGGCTATGACTTTATCAGTGGTTGGCTGCGGCAAAAAAGAAGCGGCAACGGGAGATCCCAATAAAGCTGAAACTGGTGAAAAAGCCCTGGCTTCCAAAGGGAAAATTGCTTTTGTCACTTTTGCTACCGGGGTGCCCTACTTTGAAGTTGGTGCTGCTGGAGCCAAGGAAACAGGCCAAGCACTGGGTTACGAAGTCGTCTATAAAGGACCGGCCAAAGCTGATTCAGCGGCGGAAATACAAATTATCAACGACCTGGTCACCCAGGGTGAGGTAAAAGGCATGGTAGTGGCCTGCATGGATTCCAAATCGATTATTCCAGCATTGAAGAAAGCCCGTGAAGCCGGTATAAAGGTTGTAACCTGGGATCTGGACTGCGAACCCGAGGGCCGCGATTGCTATGCCGGTCTGATGGATCTGGTCATTATGGGCAACGAGTGGATTGAAAGCATGGTAAGATCGGTTGGGGACGAAGGTGAATATGCGATTGTTATGGCTACCCTGACTAATGAATTTATGAACAAACGCATTGATAACATGAAAAAGTATGCGGCTGAGAAGTATCCCAAGCTCAAACTGGTAGCCGTGGAATCATGCGATGCCGATCCCCAGAAAGCTTATCAGATCGCCAAGGATCTTTTGACCAAGTACCCCAATCTGAAATGCATTGCCACATCTTCTACCGAAGCCTTTAGTTCAGCTGCCAAGGCCATTGAAGATGACGGCAAGATAGGCAAGGTATATGTAGTGGGAGGCTTGACCCCGAATCTGGCCAAACCGGCATTCAAAAGCGGCGCCGCCAAGGAAGCGGTTCTCTGGGACCCGGGCAAATGGGCCGGTTTTGGAGTAACTGTTGCGGCTCAGCTTATTGAAGGCAAAACCTTTGACAAAGTTGGCAAGGTGGAGATTGCCGGATACCCGCAGGCAGAACTGTTCGCTCCCGGTATTCTTTATTACCATGAACTGTTAACCTTCACTCCGGAAAATGTAGACAAGTACGATTTCTAATTTCAATAAATGCTAAAAGCCGGGTCAATCACTATTCTTTGGCCCGGCTTCATTGTTAATAGTATTATAATTGCACAACTAAAACTTTATGCCCCAAACTGTGTCATCCTTTAGTTTGTTAACCGTTCTCTTCATGCAATTGTGCCCGATGAATCTGCTGCCATCTGACTTGTTTAATAATTCTGCTATAGCCCGGCCATAGGTTTGGTTAGAACTCACCTGAATCGGATATGACCTTGCAAAGCCGTGCTTTTCCAGAGATACCGAGGTCTTGCCGCAGATATGGACAATACAACCATCCAGCTCATCACTTGTCTGGAGTCGCTTTAAAAGATTCAGGCTGGCCTTGCCGGCTATGTCCTTGTACATCTTCGGCCCAACAATATCAGCCGTACCGACCGCATCGCCATAGGATATGATATTGGCTCCATTTTTGATTGCTTCCAGGATATAGCGCAGAAGATTTTCCTCTATTATCCTAAGTATATCGTCTACAGCTTCCCGGTTTTTGTTTATAGCTTTATATAAGACCATGGGGTCGACAAGGGAAGTTATGACAGTAAATGGTCCGCTCACGTTAAGAGCAACAAATTCCCGGCTTCGGGTCAACATTTCTACTGCATCGAGTACTGATTTAATTCTGCCTGAGTTAAAATCCATCATCTTCAGGTCTTTAAGCTCTCCAATGCTTTCATATGAATATGAGCTGATTCTGGGGCCTGAGCTTGCATTGCCGAGATTAACCCGGGCGCCCAGCGCTTCGGCCTCCACCGTCAGACAGAACGGCAGCGTGCAAATACTGTTCTGATTATTAAGCTTGATCGCCAGAGCCAGCCGCGCCATTTCCTGACTGTTACTATGAAGATCGGGAAAAAGAAATCCCCCCTGTTCCGCAATCTTTCGGGGTATTTCCAATTCATCCCGGCCCGCGCAGATAAAATTAATACCGCTGACACTCATACAGTCCCCACCCCGTCTCCGGACCAGATACCTGACAGCATATCCTGGTTAAGATTGCTCCCGATTATGCATACCCGGTTTAAGTTGCCCAAGCTGTTTTCATTGATAATATATCTCCCGTTGACATAACTGAATTCCAGAGAACCGTCATCGCCCTCGACAAACCCTTTGGCCCTGATAATCCTTCCCAATTGTTTGTTCTGCAGATCATCCAACACATTTTGCAGTTTTTTCCGGTCAATTCGCTTCGGGGCAATAATACTATAGCTTTGCAGATCGCCGGTTAAAATGCCTGTTGCGACCTGGGGTTTGACAGTATTTTCAGCAACAAACCGGGTATCGGTAAGCTCCCAGTAATCAAGCTCGCTGAATTGCCCCCAATCCCTGGCCACTATATCGGCCTGGGGATTGATGGTTCGCAGCGACTTTATTATCTCGTCGAGATTTTCTTCCCTCATAAGCTGGATCTTGCTCAGCACGATAATCCCCGCATGGGCAATCTGATCCTTGAAAAATAGTCCGAAATCCTCCAACAGCAACAGATACTCAAGTGCATCCACTACCACTATGGGTATAATCAGACTGCATTTGTCCGCAATATCCTTTTGTTCAAACAAAGCAATAATCTGACTGAGCATTCCTATTCCGGTAGGCTCTATGAATATGTGGCGGGGATGGTAATCCTCTATTACGGATGAGAGAACCGCCTCAAAGTTCGCTTTCATACTGCAGCAGATACAGCCTTGCGCCATTTCCACCACATCGTAGTTTGCGCGTTGCAGAATTTCTCCGTCGATGCCTACTTCGCCAAATTCGTTCTCGATAATGACCTTATTACCCTCAACGAAAGCAAGCAATTTTAACAACAGGGTAGTCTTTCCCGCCCCCAGAAAACCTGAAACGATATGTACCAGTGTCATAAATTAACTCCTTTAAGCGCAACGCATATAATTATTCTCTGCCCGGAAAGCTCATGTTTTTTATAAAATTTTTTTCAAAACCCGGACAGGTTTCCAGTTCAATATAGCCAACCCGTTGAGCTGTTTCCTCCATACGGTAACGGACACTCTTTGAAAGCAGTGCTATAACCGCACCAGCCTTGGAAGTGTTGCCGGCAAAAGTTATGCGGTCACGCCAACTCTCAGGAAAAAACCCCAGGCGAACCAGGCTGCTTGGCTTAAGATAAGCGCCAAAAGCCCCTGCGACGTAAACTTCATTTACTTTGCTTTCATCCAGGCCGGTCTCTGCAATCATGGTTTTAATACCCGTGACTATTGCACTTTTGGCCAGTTGCACCTGCCTGATGTCGGCCTGACTGACAAATATCCCGTTGGGGCAATTATCTGAAGACGGGATCAGCCAAAATTTCCTTTTTCCAGCTGTTTCATCTATCTGACCGGCTAGAGGGTTGTGCGGATAGATATCCGCAAAGCTATTCCTGGCAGTGATTCTGCCGCTGGAGTTAAGCAAACCACAGTCCAGCATTACTGCCACCAGGTCCAGGAGACCGCTGCCGCATAAACCGAGCGGTGGAGCATTGTCGACGGTCCGCCACTGTATGGAATGATCCTGAATCCATACCTCTTCAACCGCTCCTCGGGCGGCTCGCATCCCGCAGGCGATATTCATCCCTTCGAGGGCAGGTCCTGCTGCTGTCGAACAGGCTATGAGCTTTGAATCCCTGCAGAGGACAATCTCACCATTGGTGCCCAAATCCAAAAACAGCACAGTATCCTTTGCTCTGTCCAAATCACTGGCAATGATTCCGGCTACAATGTCAGCCCCCACAAATCCGGAAACCGATGGCAGGCAGTACAAGCTGGCAAAAGGTGAGGCCTTGAGGCCCAGGTTGTCTGCCGCTAAATCTTGTCCCTGTCTAAATACCGGATGATACGGTGCCCGTCCTATTGGCGCCGGGCTGACTTCCAGCAGCAGGTGCAGCATTACCGTATTGGCCGCCACCGATATTTTATAAATGTACTGGAAATCTATCCCACTCTGGCGGCATAAATCCGAAATCAGTCCGTTGAGGCAGCCGATAATTAGACGGCTCAGCTTTTCAAGGTTGTTCGAACCCTTGCCGGCATACTGAATCCTGCTCAGGACATCCAGGCCATACTGGGTTTGCGGATTGAGGGCTGAAGCTACTGCCAGTTCCTTCCCCATAGCAAGGTTATACAGCGAAGCCACAACCGTAGTGGTGCCAATATCGACTGCAACACCGTAACAATCTACCGTTGTATCACCATGCTCCAAGCCGATAAGCTGGTTACCGGCGACGATTACGGTTGTATCATCAGGCTTGTATCCGGCAATCAAACGGAGAACATCAAGAGAGTCCGGAACAGATTGTTTGATGTTCAATTGCTGCGAAATATTCTCTAGCAATGATGACTCTTGCCCATTATGTACAAAGGTTAATAGATGTTTGCTAATTTCGGCTTCGACCTTGAAGTCGGCAAGCATTCCTTTTTCCAGTATTCTGAGGTCTTGGGCGGCATTTTCTACCGACAATTCAACCTCGCCCCGCACCAGGCAATGACAGGCAAGACGAATGCCCTGCTCCAAGTCTATTGCTGATAGTAAACCTATTTCCTCGGGTCCGGGAGGCAGACATTCTCCGCTGATAATCCGGACCCTGCACTTGCCGCAGGTGCCATTGCCCGCACACGAGTTTTCCACTTCAATACCGGCATCATCCAGCAGATCCATAAGCAGTTGCAGTTCACCATTGCTGCTGCATACTATATATACCCCACTCCGGTCATCACACTGTTCAGCCAAGTATAGATACCTCCCGGTTCCGATAATCAAAATCGTGTACTGCAGAAACCATCGCCTGGAGATTGACCAGGGGAGTAGCGGGGCTGATGCCACAAGCAGGCGATAAAACGGCAACTCCTTTTTGCAGGCAGTTTAGGCCTACTTCTTTAACCCGGTCGGGTTGACCATTTTGCAGCAGATAAGTGCTGATGTTCCCGACCATTACCTTTTCATGCAAAGCGCTTCTGAGTTTGCTGATGCTGGTATTCGAGTCTATGCTGATAGCATTCGTTGCCAACTGGTCAACCTCTGTAAATATGCTTTGCAGACGACCGCAGATATGCACCATACTGGCCTGATATTCCCCTTGCAGCTCATTTAAAATTCGATTTATATAGGGCAGGGCAAACTCGGCAAAACGGCGCGGCCCTAGTATTTCCCCGGTACCACTGGGGTCTGCTATATTGATAATCTGGGCTCCGGCTTGAAGCATGCTCCTACCGAAAACGATTAGATTATCAGTAATGAAGCATAGAAATTCATGCACCAGTTCCGGATGCTTACCCATCGCCTTGAAAAAGACCATGGGTTCGATCAGCGAGCCGGCCAGACTGATCGGGCCGGTTAAATTGACTATAACCGGCAGTTCGCTATTACCTTCGGCAAGATAGCTTATTGCTTCACCGACTATGCCAGCCCGTCCTTTTCCCGGATTTATCCCGGTCAGTAACTTCCAATCCTCAAGCTTCACGAGCGGGTATTCAGTTACCCTGGGCTCGTTTGTCATCGAACCCAGGTTGACTTTGGCCCCCATCGCCTCGGCTTCGATAGTCATACAAAAAGGTACCCCCAGGTTCTCTATGCCGGTAAAATGGCATACGCCCAATGCCAGCCTGGCCATGTCGCGGGGTTTTTTATGGGCTTCGGGCCAGTGACTGCCTACCCTCAACATAACCTCGGTGGTTGCCATATTCATCATCCCACCGGGACAAATACACGGAGATCGATCAATCGCTTCCCCATTCAATGCGTTGATTAGTCGGTGTTTGGGCGTAATCACCTAAACAGCAACCTTTTTCGGGGCAATTAATCGTTTGGCATCAGTAACTGCGGCGACTGCATTTTCGGAATAGGCATCAGCTCCGATACGATCTGCAAAGGCTTGTGAAATCGGTCCTCCGCCGACCATAACCAAAACCTTTTCCCGCAGGCCCTCTTTTTTTAGCAGCTCAATTACGTCAACCATTCTGTCCATCGTAGTGGACATCAAGGTGGAGAGGCATACTATATCCGCTCCGACCTCTTTGACTTTGCCGACAAAATCCGCCGGAGGCACATCGCGGCCTAAATCAAATATCTCAAAATCCGCTACTTCCAGCATCAGCTTGACCAGATTCTTCCCTATATCATGGGTATCTCCCTCAACCACCCCGATAACCACCTTGAATTTGTCTTCTGCGTCAGCACGTTGGATATGGGGGCTCAAGATATCCAAACCCGCGTACATGGCATCGGAGCATAATAGCAGTTCGGGTACAAAATACTCTTCCTGCTCATATAGCAACCCGGCCTGATTCATCCCCACAACCAGTCCGTGATTGATAGCAGTCAGTGCATCAACATTCTTGTCCAATGCTTCACGGGAAGCCTCTATCGTCAAATCTTCGTCCATTTCCCGGACCCCTTCGGCCAGGCGGTCCAATATTATCTGCTGATCAGCCAATCGGTACACCTCCATTACTATTTAAGCAAAATTCTCCGGGTTCAGTGGGTAGCGTCCATATTTACGAGCGGCATTTATAAAACACATAAAATTGTCGGCTGTAGTTCCCAGTGGCACCTGGCAGCCGACCGCCAGGATAAAACCTTTAGGGCTATCGTAGGCTTTGTGCAGGCATTCCTTAACTTCGGCCTCGATCTGTTGATGGCTTCCTTTCATAATGGTCTCAATCGGTTTGACATTACCCATAATACAGACCCGGTCCCCCACCACCTTTTTTGCTTGGGCCAGATCGACGATATTGTCCAGGCTGAGGGTTGGTGAGCCGGTATCGGCCATATCGGACCAGATAGGGGTTGAATCACCACAGATATGCAGCATGGGACCTTTGCCGGTCCGCTCTCTCACATGATCTACCAATATTTTTAAATAGGGTTTGGCAAATTCTCGAAACTGCTTGACACTTAACAAGCTGCCTGAGGCAGTCGGATCTCCAATACTTATACTGCACCCCATATCCATTACCGCATCCACATAGCGCAGGGTGGTTTCGGTTACCAGTTGCAGCAGGCGATGAATCATCTCCGGATTGCGCCGCAAGTCCTTTAAAAAATTCTCGGTTCCTCTCACCAGACCGGCTGTTGTAAAGGGTCCGCCTATGCTGCTTCCTACCGGCACCTCATCACCGATGGTATCTTTGATCATGGCCAGGGCTTCCAGATAGATCGGCAGCTTTCCATCCTTGTGAGGATCGGCGGGTTCAAGCTTGTCAAAATCATCCCAGTTTTTCAGAACCGGATTGGCCACGAAGGGTATGTTGTCTTCCGGATATTTCAGTTCGGTTCCCATGGCTTCGGCTAAGGCCAGGAATCCTGGGCCGACTCCGGCACCATCATGACCAAACATCTTGTACGAAACTATTTCCACTTCGGCCATCAATTTAGCGGAATGACGGTACTTTGATACCGTGGTTCCAATAAAATGACAAGCAGTTTCACCGCTAAAACTGCTGCAGGGAATCCGGTCATAGGGCTTGCCTGCGGCAAATGCGCTCATCCTTTCAAGCGGCGTCATTTCATCTTTGGGGA
>JAQUXM010000243.1 GCA_028692415.1 Syntrophomonadaceae bacterium
CATTTTAGCTCTCATCCTTTCTACATATCGGTTTAAACCGGCACTCAACAGCGATATTATTGCTATATACAGGATGGAAATAGTGCTATAAATGAGCACCGGTTTCAAATATTATATTTCCCCTTTAACTAGTAATTATGTAGACAAAAAAATGAGCCCGGCAATCGCTCCGTGGCTCATGAATATGTGAATATGAATATGGGGACAGTCCCCTGTCGAGTCCCCTGTCGAAATATAGTTAATGGATAATGCTAAATAGAGAAAGACCGATAGACGCAGACAGCGCAGACTTATATGACTGACACAGATTTTTTATGGGGACAGTCCCCTGTCGAATACAGACTTTTTAATTGTTACTATATGCGTACTTTTATACATTGGCCTACCATGGGCATAACTGATGTCGACAATAACGAAAATATAATAGGTAGGTCTGCGTTACTCATAATAGTCTGCGTTCGTCTGCGTCTATTCCACTTTGCGTCGCATTATCAGTCAACTCGAAAGTTAAGTTACTTATTTGCCCAGATGCCTGGGTCGATGTTTCTGGCGCGCAGCCACTCGGCTGTCTTACCCAATATCAAAACCGGTTTCGTCCTTATCATGGAGCAATCCCGGGCTCCGCTCATTAAAAAAACTGCTTGCAGCTGGTATAATAAACTCTCGATTCTCCTATCCAGTTCATCCTGACCTTCATGTAGAAGGATCTTAAGGAACAATCCTGTAATTCCAACCATATCAGCCCCCATGGCAATAGCTTTAGCAATTTCGGTAGCGGTTCGAATCCCTCCTGAAGCTACGATTTGAACAGGTAATTGCATGGCAACTATTTCAGCCAGGCTTGCCGCAGTAGGTATACCCCAATCATCCAATTGATGATCAAACATTCCCTGGCGTTGATCCTCAATCGCCAAAAAATTGGTTCCTCCCTGGCCCCCGTTATCAAAAATCCTTACTCCTGCTGTGTAGAGTTTTGCCACCGTTTCCTGCGAAAAACCAAAACCCACTTCTTTAGCAATTACTGGAACCGGACAGGCATCAACGATGCGGCTGACATTATCAATAATCCCGCGAAAGTTTCGATCCCCCTCACTCATAGCCAACTCTTGCGGCACATTAAAGTGAAGCTGCAGGCCATCTGCCCCTATCATCTTTACTGCCTCACAAGCCTGATGACTGCTGCTATTGGCCCCCAGATTGGCGAGTATTATACCCTCTGGGTTCATCTCGCGTACGATCGTAAAGCTATCCCTTAGGGCTGGGTCTTCCATTGCTATGGTCATAGAGCCAACCGCCATAGCTAAACCGAACTTGCTGGCCATAAATGCTAAAATACGGTTTATATTCTTGGATTGATCTGTTCCTCCGGTTAGCGCATTAATCAACAACGGGTAACCGATCGTCTTGCCTAGAAAATCAATGCTCAGGTCAATTTCTTCCAGCGCCAGATCCGGTACGGAATCCTGCAAAAGATAGATATCTTCAAATCCGCTACTGCCAGGACCATCAGCAGTATTTATAGCGAGGGCTAAATGCTCCGCCTTACGCTTGCTTCTTATAACTGATACCTCCCTGCAATTTGCTTGGCTCTATTCAATGCTTCCAGGTCATTTACATTAAGGAAAAGCTCCTCAACCGCCCCAAATTTTTCTAATTCATTTCTATTTAATGTCAGTGCGTTTAATTCCTCAAATATTCGAATCAACTTGACTTTATTATTTTCCAAACAGTTTGTTAATACAGGCAAACATTTTTTGCTGTAGACGGCAGATAGAGGTTGAAGGTAAGTGTCGATTTCCGGTACTACACTATCATAACCCCCCAACAGGCTAATCATATATTCCACCAGTTCCATATTCATAAAAGGCACATCACAACCCAGTATGAATGCCTGATCATGATGTGCATGATAGAGACCCGAATGAATACCACTTACCGGGCCCATGTGCGGATAAATATCGGTATATACCACGGGGCCTAGTTCATAATATAATTGGGGCTCATTGCTGATGATAATAATTTCTTCAAAAACCCGGGCAAATTTGTCAACAATAATATTTATCACCGACCTGCCAGCAATCTCGGCAAAAGCCTTGTTATATTTCATGCGTGAACTTTTACCACCGGCCAGAATTACTCCGCTTGCTTTCATAAATATACGCTCACTTTTTCCAATAAATATCTTTACCCCTTATTTTTGCACCGTTATAGAAAGACTATAAGCATAGAAAAGGCTGCCTACCGACAGCCTCAGGCCGTTGACAAAAGCGAATCTCAGCGTTATTTCAAAAAACCCGTTCAATCAACGTACCTTTGTACGTCTCAATCACGGGCTTTTCTCATGCCTTGATCTTCACTCTTGTCATCAGCCTGGCACCTTGCCGACTTTGTCGACAAGCTGAGGCTGCCTACCGGCAGCCTAAAACCTTGCCCCTCACCCGCCAGCCCTCGCTGCTCCGCAGCCCGAACAGAAATCGGCAGGTGCTCCTACCCTGGAGGTATTAAAAAAGGATAGCAGTTGCTTTATCGTCTTAGCACCACATTGAGGGCACTTCGCCTTATCTTTATCCGCATTGGAAATCATTAGGTCGAATTTATG
>JAQUXM010000004.1:0-6762 GCA_028692415.1 Syntrophomonadaceae bacterium
ACGCGAGGTGCTTCAATTGGGCATGTATCACCTGAAGCCGCCGCCGGAGGCGTAATTGCTCTGGTAGAAGAAGGAGACCTTATACGAATAGATATTCCGGCCTGCAGCCTGGAACTTCTGGTAGATGATGCTACCCTTGAGGCCAGAAGAAATCGACTGCAATTGCCGGAAGCCAATATTAAAACTGGATATATGAAGCGATATGCTGAGATGGTACAATCAGCCAGTACCGGGGCTATATTCAAGAAATAGAAAATGCTCAATATAACTGGCAATCACCAAAGCGGGCCATCCACAGCCCGCTTTGTTAATTTTAAATTATATTATTATACTTATTCTATGATAGTTTAGGTCTTGTTATAAATAGAAAAGCAAGTCTTTCTCCAATAGTTAAAGAATTCAACATTTAGAAGTAAGAATTATAAAAGTGGAGGTGAACCGGGTGAAATTAAAGGGAGCAGAGATTTTGATTCGTTGTTTAAAGGAAGAGGGAGTCGATACGGTTTTTGGATATCCAGGCGGAGCAGTGTTGC
Source organism: Syntrophomonadaceae bacterium (assembly GCA_028692415.1). Lineage (GTDB taxonomy): Bacteria > Bacillota > Syntrophomonadia > Syntrophomonadales > Syntrophomonadaceae > JAQUBU01. The sequence continues at coordinate 534 of JAQUXM010000004.1, forward strand.
CCATCTATGATGTGCTTTATGACTCCGACCTGCGGCATATCCTGGCTCGTCATGAGCAGGGGGCTGCCCATGCAGCCGATGGATATGCCCGGGCGACCGGTAAAGTTGGGGTATGTATTGCAACCTCAGGTCCCGGTGCGACCAATCTGGTAACCGGGATTGCCACTGCCTACATGGACTCCATTCCCATGGTTTGTTTCACCGGCCAGGTGGGTACACCCGTAATAGGCCGCGATGCCTTTCAGGAAGCTGATATAACGGGGATAACGCTTCCCATTACCAAGCATAATTATCTGGTGGAGAGAACCGAAGATGTAGCCAGGATAGTTAAAGAAGCTTTTTATATCGCCCGGAGCAACCGGCCCGGTCCAGTAGTTGTAGACTTGCCCAAGGATGTCATGGAAAGAGAGATTGATTACCAGGCTCCTGAAGAAGAAGTAAATATCAGGGGCTACCGGGTCATGAAAGGATATAATTCCGGGCAGGTCATTGCAGCCGTGGAATCAATCTTAAAGGCTGAAAGGCCGGTCATATATGCCGGAGGAGGAGTAATTGCATCCAATGCCGCAGAAGAACTGCGGGAACTGGCAGAAAAACGCAAAATACCGGTAACCACTACCCTGATGGGGATGGGGGCTTTCCCGGGCAACAATTACCTGTCCCTGGGCATGCTGGGGATGCATGGCACCCGTTACGCCAATTATGCCATTGGTGAATGTGACTTATTGATCGCCATAGGAGTCAGGTTTGATGACCGGGTTACCGCCAAGGTTGAGACCTTTGCCCCCCATGCCCGGGTCATTCATATAGATATTGACGCCGCCGAAATCGGTAAGAATGTAGAAGTTGACGTGCCTATTGTGGGACAGGTCAAAGAAGTTTTACACGCCATAAACAAGCGTCTGGACAGCAGCGATAAATTTGGCGAGTGGCACAGGACTATCGATCGCTGGAAAGAGGAATTTCCTTTACGCTATGGCAGTTCTGCCGAAGGCCGGATAATGCCCCAGAATGTAATCGAAAAAATATCTGACCTTACTCAGGGAGAAGCCATAATCTGTACGGAAGTCGGGCAAAACCAGATGTGGGCAGCCCAGTATTACCATTACAAACACCCGCGCAGTTTCTTGAGCTCAGGTGGATTGGGCACGATGGGCTATGGATTTCCAGCGGCGATCGGAGCTAAAATTGCCCGGCCCGATTTGCCGGTTATAGATATTGCCGGAGACGGCAGCATTCAGATGAATATTCAGGAACTGGGAACCGCAGTGCAGTATAAGTTGCCGGTAATCATATGCATACTTAACAACCAGTATTTAGGCATGGTTAGACAATGGCAAGGTCTATTCTATGGAGGACGGTATTCATATACTGATATGAGTCATCAGCCGGATTTTGTTAAACTGGCCGAAGCTTATGGGGCGATTGGCATAAGAGTTACTGATGAGGCCGATGTTGAACGCGTGCTGCAGGAGGCCCTGCAGGTGACCGACCGCCCGGTAATTATTGATTTCTGGGTGGATAGGGAGGCGGATGTTTATCCTATGGTTGCACCCGGTTCGTCCTTATTCAATATGCTGGGGGGTGATTGATTATGAGGAAACATACACTATCGGTTACAGTTGAAAACCGGCCCGGAGTCTTGACCCGCGTAACCACATTGTTCAGAAGAAGAGGCTACAATATTGACAGCCTGACGGTTGGGACCAGCGAAAATCCGAGTATTTCACGCATAACCATCGTGGTCGAAGGGGATGCCCGGATCATCGAACAGGTAATAAAACAACTCTACAAGCTGGTAGATGTGATTAAGATTATTGATCTCACTGATGAACGGGCGGTAGAACGTGAACTGGTTCTAATCAAGGTCAAGGCTGATAATAATGTCCGCGCTGAAATTGTGCAGATTGTAGATATTTTCAGGGCCCGCATCGTTGACATCGGCCGCGAAACTCTGATCATCGAATGTACTGGAGATACCGGCAAGATTAATGCTATCGAAGAATCATTGAAACCCTTCGGAATAGTTGAACTGGTAAGGACCGGGAAAATCGCGATAGTACGTGGTTCGAAATAGACTACCCAATTAATATGCAAAATTTAAAATTATTAATTATGGCGGGAAAGCTAACGATTTCCATGATTATGAGGTGGTTTTTAACCTGGATAAAAACTCAAACTGGAATGAATATATTACCACCAAATAAAGCAAAATTTGTTTACTGGCTTATTTTGGGCACTCTTTGAGAACCCTTAGAGTTCCCAAGAAATTCAAAAAGTAAAATTATTTTAGGGAGGTTATTTATAATGGCAAAAATGTATTATGATGCAGATGCAAATTTGGAACTTCTGAAAGGTAAAACGGTAGCGGTAATGGGTTTTGGTTCGCAGGGTCATGCCCAGGCACAAAACCTTCATGAAAGCGGAGTAAACGTGATAGTGGGCTTGCGCAAACCTTTTGACGAGGCAACGGAGAAAGAGTGGAATGCGGTAATAGCTGCCGGAATTACCCCCATGACTGTGGCGGAAGCTGCTGAAGCTGCGGATATTATTCAAATTCTGCTGCCTGATGAAACCCAGGCCCGGGTATATAACGCGGAGATTAAACCATATTTAAAAGAAGGAAATGCCTTGGGCTTTTCTCATGGCTTTAATATTCACTATGGACAAATTGTGCCACCGTCTTTTGTGGATGTTTTCATGGTAGCTCCCAAAAGCCCTGGACACCTGGTAAGGCGTATGTATGTAAAAGGTGCAGGAGTCCCCGGACTGGTAGCGGTACAACAGGATTTCAGCAAGCAAGCCAAGGAACTGGCTCTGGCCTATGCCTGTGGAATCGGCTGTACCAGAGCAGGGGTTATAGAAACCAGTTTCCAGGAAGAAACCGAAACCGATCTTTTTGGTGAACAGTGTGTATTGTGTGGCGGAGTTACCGAACTTGTGAAAGCTGGTTTTGAGACGCTGGTCGAAGCCGGATACCAGCCGGAAATTGCTTATTTTGAATGTATGCATGAATTGAAGCTCATCGTTGATCTGATGTATGAAGGCGGTATGAGTTACATGCGTTATTCGATCAGTGATACAGCCGAATGGGGAGATTATACCAAAGGCCCGGAAATCATCGGCGAAGAAGCCAGAATGGCTATGTATGAAGCGCTCATCGATATTCAGGATGGGACCTTTGCCAAGAACTGGCTGCTGGAAAATCTGGTTAACCGGCCCAAATTCAATGCCTTAAAGAGACAAAACAGCGAACATCTAATCGAAGAAGTAGGGGCTGAATTACGGGGCATGATGCCCTGGCTGAAAGAAAGCAAATAGCTTAGGCGTAAGGGGTTGGGAGTAAGGGGCAAGCTCAGTTCATTCCCTTTGCAACTAGCTGCCGGATGGAGGAATATTGGCTTATGACAAGCAAGAATCGAATATATTTGTTTGATACTACATTAAGAGATGGGGAGCAGTCTCCAGGGGTCAGCCTGAATGTGGAGGAAAAAGTGGAAATCGCCCATCAACTGGCCCGCCTGGGGGTGGATATCATTGAAGCCGGTTTTCCCATTGCCTCACCGGGTGATTTTGCTGCCGTAAAAAAAATCTCCGAAGTGGTCCGGGGTCCAGTTATTGCAGGGCTTTGCCGGGCTACCAGGAATGATATCGACCGCACCTGGGAGGCGGTTAAGGCGGCTGAAACCCCGCGCATTCATACTTTTTTAGCGAGTTCAGATATCCATTTAAAACACAAATTGCAGAAAACCCGGGAAGAAATGCTGGAACAAGCCGTAAATGCAGTAAAACATGCGAAGAAATACTGCAGCGATGTGGAGTTTTCCGCTGAAGATGCTTCACGCAGCGATTTGGATTTCCTGGCCCAGGTAATTGAAAAGGTAATCGCAGCGGGTGCCACTGTTGTCAATCTTCCTGACACGGTAGGTTATGCGGTGCCTGAAGAGTATGGGCAGTTTATCAAGACGGTCATGAGCAAGGTAAACAATATAGACCAGGCCATTATCAGTGTCCATTGTCACAATGATCTGGGGATGGCGGTAGCCAATTCGCTGGCCGCAGTCTGTAATGGAGCCCGGCAGATTGAATGCGCGGTCAACGGTATAGGCGAACGGGCCGGTAATGCCTCGCTCGAAGAGATAATTATGGCCTTGTATACCCGCAAAGCTTTTTATGATAAAGAGATTAATGTAAACTACGGTGAGATTTATAGGACCAGCCGGCTGGTCAGCAGCTTGACCGGGATGATTGTACAGCCCAACAAGGCCATAGTAGGCAAAAACGCTTTTCTGCATGAATCAGGTATTCACCAGGATGGGGTTTTGAAAGACCGTTCAACCTATGAAATAATGAGCCCGCAACTGGTAGGGGTGAGCAGCAGCAACCTGGTCCTGGGCAAGCATTCAGGACGCCATGCCTTTAAGGAGCAGCTTGAAGAATTAGGTTTTACCTTGCAGGGTGAAGAACTGGAAAAGGCCTTTCTGAAGTTTAAGGAACTGGCTGACAAGAAAAAGGAAGTCACCAATGATGACCTGGAAGCATTAATCAAAGACCAGGTCTGGTCGATTCCGGAAAGATTCAGCCTTAAATATGTGCATATATCCAGCGGTACTACTATATTACCAACGGCCACCGTAAAACTGGCCATCGAGCAGATGGTTTTTGAATCGGCGGCTACCGGCGATGGACCTTTGGATGCAGCCTGTCGGGCGATTGACAAGATTACCGATATATATGGCAAAATGCATGAGTTCAAGCTTAATGCAGTAAGCGGAGGCAAAGACGCCCTGGGTGAAGCTATAGCCAATATCGAGATATGCGGCAAGATGTACAGCGGCCGCGGCTTAAGCACGGATATTATCGAAGCCAGTGTAAAATCCTATCTTAATGCGATAAACAAGCATTATTATGAACAGCAACTGGCTGCCAACAAAGAAGTGTAAGTCAAACACTTTTGGGAGGAGTATAGCTAATGGGAATGACAATCAGCCAGAAAATTCTGGCTGCTCATGCCGGCCGTGAATACCTGGAAGCTGGCGAGCTGATAAACTGCAAGCTCGATGTGGTACTGGGCAATGATGTAACTGCTCCCCCGGCCATATCGGAATTTAACCGGCTTGAGCGCAGGCAGGTTTTTGACCAGGACAAGATCGTACTGGTGCCTGACCATTTTACACCTAACAAAGATATAAAGTCAGCCGAACAATGCAAGATTATGCGTGAGTTTGCGCGAAGCATGGGGATTAAGAACTATTTTGAGATCGGGCAGATGGGGATAGAACACTGCCTGCTTCCCGAGCAGGGTCTGGTCTTGCCCGGAGATTTAATTATTGGGGCTGATTCCCATACTTGTACCTATGGTGCCCTGGGAGCTTTTGCTACGGGTGTCGGCTCTACTGATATGGCAGCCGGGATGGCAACCGGTGAGGGATGGTTTAAGGTACCCGAGAGCATCAAGTTTGTTTATTATGGAAAACTGCCCCGCTGGGTGGGTGGCAAAGACCTGATCCTGTACACTATAGGAGATATCGGCGTGGACGGTGCCCGTTACATGTCTATGGAGTTTTGCGGTGAAGTCATTAAGGGTTTATCCATTGACAACCGCTTCACCATGGCAAACATGGCTATAGAAGCCGGGGCCAAGAACGGCATTATCGAAGCTGATGAAATAACCCTGGAATATGTCAAGGCAAGGGCTAAACGCCCGTATAAACTCTATCAGTCAGATGAAGATGCCAGTTATTATGAAATCAGAGAATATGATGTTTCCAAGCTGGAACCGGTAGTAGCGTTTCCGCATCTGCCGGAAAATACCCGACCGGTCAGTGAAGCAACTCATGTCAGCCTGGATCAGGTAGTAATCGGCTCCTGCACCAATGGCAGGATTGAAGATCTTGAAATAGCCGCTACTTTTATGAAAGGGCAAAAGGTTCATCCGGAAATAAGAGTCATCATTCTGCCGGGAACCCGGGAGATATATCTGGCAGCACTGCGCAAGGGTTTTATCGAAATCTTTGTTGAAGCGGGAGCGGTGGTAAGTACGCCGACCTGTGGTCCCTGTTTGGGCGGACACATGGGCATACTAGCCAAAGGGGAAAAAGCCCTGGCAACCACCAACCGCAACTTTGTAGGCCGGATGGGGCATCCGGAAAGTGAAGTTTACCTCTCCAGCCCGGCGGTAGCAGCAGCCAGTGCGATCAAGGGAAGAATTACAGCACCCGAGGAAATA
>JAQUXM010000004.1:6862-52406 GCA_028692415.1 Syntrophomonadaceae bacterium
CCTGGCAACCACCAACCGCAACTTTGTAGGCCGGATGGGGCATCCGGAAAGTGAAGTTTACCTCTCCAGCCCGGCGGTAGCAGCAGCCAGTGCGATCAAGGGAAGAATTACAGCACCCGAGGAAATACTCAAATAAATTCCATGGAATTGGGAGTGTTAATATGACGTTTAGCGGTAAGGTATATAAATTTGGTGCTGATGTAGATACGGATGCGATAATTCCGGCTCGTTATTTGAATACCTTTGACCCCCAGGAATTGGCCAAACACTGTATGGAAGACGCTGACCCTGAATTTCCGGCCAAGGTTAAAACCGGGGACATCATCGTTGCTGAAAAGAATTTCGGCTGCGGCAGTTCACGGGAACATGCCCCGATCGCAATAAAGGGAGCGGGTGTGGCTTGTGTCATAGCCAAATCTTTTGCACGTATTTTCTATCGTAATTCAATAAATATCGGATTGCCCATTCTAGAGTGCAGTGCGGCCGTTGATGCGATTAATGAAGGTGATGAGATCGAGGTAGAATTGAAAACCGGCTGCATTAAAAACCTGCGGACTGGTGAAGAGTATCAGGCCATGCCTTTTCCTGAGTTTATGCAGGGCATTATGGATAAAGGCGGCTTAATTGAATACGTGCGCGAAAAGGCTTAATGGATTACCAGTAACCTCGATAAGAACGCCATGCGCACCATGGGCACAGGTAAAATCCATAACTCATAATTTGAAAGGATGGAAGTAATGTATAAAATCGCAGTACTGCCAGGCGATGGCATAGGAGCGGAGATAGTTCCGGAGGCAATAAAGGCTCTTAATGCGATAGCAGAGCGCTTTGGTCATGAGTTTGTATTTAATGAAGCCCTGATCGGAGGAGCCGCTTATGATGTGGAAGGGACCCCGCTTCCTCCTGCGACTTTGGAGCTTTGCCGTCAGTCTGATGCTGTGTTGCTGGGAGCAATCGGCGGACCCAAGTGGGATAATCTTCCTGCTAAACTGCGGCCTGAAGTGGGAGCTCTGTTGCCGCTGCGCAAAGAACTGGAACTTTATGCCAATCTTCGTCCCAGTGTGCTTTTTCCGGGGCTGTTGCAGGCCTCAACTTTAAAAGAGGAAGTAATTGAGGGAGTAGATATCCTGGTAATTCGTGAATTGACCGGAGGTCTTTACTTCGGGGAGAAGAGTCGGGAAAAAACCGCTGATGGAGGCCAAAAAGCCACTGATATATTGAGCTATTCCACTTATGAGATTGAAAGAATCGTCCGCTTTGCTTATGAAGCAGCCCGCCAGCGCCGCAAAATTCTGTGCTCGGTTGACAAGGCCAATGTGCTGGAGAGTTCACGCTTGTGGCGCGAGACAGTCAGCGACCTGGCCAAAGAATATCCCGATGTGGAAACCACTCACATGTATGTAGACAACTGCTCAATGCAGCTTATCAGAAATCCCCGGCAGTTTGACGTTATTGTTACTGAAAATATGTTTGGGGACATCCTGACCGATGAAGCTTCCATGCTGACGGGTTCCATAGGCATGCTGCCCAGTGCTTCCATTGGCGGCCAAGTGGGGCTTTATGAACCTTCGCACGGCAGTGCTCCTGATATTGCCGGGCAGCAGAAGGCTAACCCACTGGCCACCATTTTATCAGCAGCCATGATGCTAAGGTATTCCTTCCAATTAGAAGCAGAGGCCCGGCTGATTGAAAAGGCGGTAAAAGACGTTCTAGCCGAAGGCTACCGCACCCCGGATCTGATGGAAGCCGGCAAAAAACTGCTTAACACGATAGAAATGGGGGACATGGTCGCTGAGCATATTAGCAAGGGCGAGTAGATACCTATCTTTGAGGCTACAGAAATGACAGGAGGTTCATCAATTGGGGATAAAAATCGAGATGTTTTAATCTATGACACTACTTTAAGAGATGGTTCACAGGGGGAAGGCCTTGCCTTTTCCCTGGAGGACAAGATAAAGATTGCCAAAAAGCTTGACTATTTAGGAGTATCATACATAGAAGGCGGATGGCCGGGCAGCAATCCTAAAGACTTGGAGTTTTTTGTCGAGGCGCAAAAGATGGAATGGCAGCATGCCCGTATTACTGCCTTCAGTTCCACCCGCAAACCGGGCGTTGGTATCGAGCATGACAGTAATATTAAAGCACTGCTGCAGGCCGGGGTTGGTGTTGCGGCCATTTTCGGCAAAGCATGGGATTTCCATGTTTTACGTGCCCTTGAAACCACACTGGAAGAAAACCTCAACATGGTCCGGGAGACGATTAGCTATTTAAAGGATCGTGGTTTGGAAGTTCTATTTGATGCAGAACATTTTTTTGACGGTTATAAGAATAATCCGCAGTATGCCCTGAAGGTATTGGAGACCGCAGCTGCCGCCGGTGCTGATTGGCTGATTCTTTGCGATACCAACGGCGGAACCATGCCATGGGAGATCGAGTCGATCATTAAAGCAGTTCAACAAATTAGTCAACTGCCCCTGGGAATTCATGCCCATAATGACTCCGCTTGTGCGGTAAGCAATTCGCTGGTGGCAATTAAACAGGGTTGCTGTCAGGTTCAGGGCACCATCAACGGTTATGGGGAGCGTTGCGGCAATGTGGACCTTTGCGCGATTATCCCCAATCTGGAATTAAAACTAGGTAAAAAAGCCCTGCCGGCAGGTCATTTGAAGTATTTAAGCGAGGTTTCCCATTATATTGGGGAGGTTGCCAATATGCCTCATTATAATAGCCAGCCTTTTGTTGGTTATGGTGCCTTTGCCCATAAAGGCGGAATTCATGTAAATGCCTTGCTTAAAGATGCGCTCACCTATGAGCATATTGACCCGGAAGCAGTAGGCAATCATCGCCGGGTTTTGGTCTCTGAACTATCAGGCATTTCCAACTTGTTATATAAGGCCAAGGAGCTAAATCTAAACATCGATAATTATGATGATGAGACCCGCAAGGTTATCAGACAGATTAAGGAATTGGAAAGCCAGGGATTGCAATTTGAAGGAGCTGATGCCTCCCTGGAGCTTTTCCTGCGCAAAGCATTTGGACAACATGATGATTTTTTCCAATTGAAAAACTTGAAATTGATTATTGAGAAAAATGAAGATGATGATATTACCGCTGAAGCAGTTGTAAAACTGCTGGTGGGAGACAAGGTTTTTCATACGGCTGCTGAAGGCGATGGGCCGGTCAATGCTTTGGACAATTCCTTGCGCAAGGCTTTGACTGAAGTATATCCAGAAATAGCAAAGATGCATCTTAGCGACTATAAGGTGCGGGTGCTAGACGGCAATCAAGGAACCGCTGCCCGAGTCAGAGTTCTTATAGAATCAGCAAACGAAACAAACCAGTGGAGCACCGTGGGTGTTTCGGAAAATATCATTGAGGCCTCCTGGCAGGCGATTGTAGACAGTATCAACTATATGCTTATGAAAAGAGACTTGAGCTAAATGGGCTGACAAGGGGACGGTTCTCCTTGTCAGCATCCTTTTGTCGAAAAGAAAATTAGTACAAAGTCGAAAAAGGATTGACGGATAGTAAATCCTAAATTAAAATATTTAAGAATAAGCGGTGGAAATAATGGAATCAAATACTAAAACATAGAAAAATGGAAAATATAGTAAACTATGGCTGGGGAGAAGGAAAAAATCATGAAAGATTATAGCCCGGTACATAACTGCTACCGGGCAGTATTATCATTGGTTAACCACTTGGATTCAGTCTGCAAGAATAAGAATAGTCTGGTATCAATCTATGAAGAATTGAGTGAGCTGGCTTTCTATATTATGGAAGACGATGGGGAGCTAATGTGCAGAGTTATAGAACAAATGAAACGTAGTATTGATGAGCTTCAATGCGGTAGTCATCTCAAATCTGAGGAAGATCGACAACGATTTGATTTTATTACCGGTGAGATAAAAACGCATTTAAATTTCCTGGTAATTGAATATAGTAATAGAAATAGCCGATGAAGTTCCTCTGCGGGGGAACTTCTTGTGTTATACTGTCAGAAAATGAAACTTATTGTTTATAGTGATCCAGCAAAGTATGTCGGGGGGAGGATACAGATGAAGGCAATGATCATGGCTGCCGGGGTAGGATCCAGGTTAATGCCCCTGACCATGGAAATTCCCAAACCAATGATACCTATGGTTAACCAGCCATTAATGGAAGGGACCATTAAACTTTTATGCGAATATGGTTTTAAAGAGATTATAGCCAATCTTCATCATCAAAAGCAGGTTATTATTGATCATTTTGCGGATGGCCAGGAGTTTGGTCTGCAGCTTGGTTATTCTCCTGAAGATGAGTTGCTGGGCACAGCCGGGGGAGTTAAAAATTGCGAGTGGTTCCTGGATGATTGTTTTGTAGTTATTAGCGGTGATGCACTTACTGACGTCGACCTCATTTCTTTATTGTCCCAGCATAAAAAAAATGGTGCCCTGGCCACTATAGCTCTTAAAGAGGTTCGGGATGTCGAACAGTTTGGGGTAGTAATTATTGATGATATGGGAAAGATTAGGCAATTTCAGGAAAAACCAAAGGAGGAGGAGGCACTCAGTCGCCTGGCCAATACCGGTATATATATTTTTGAACCCGAGATTTTTAAATATATCCCAGCCCGGCAATTTTATGATTTCGGCAAGCAGGTATTTCCGGAATTGGTTAAGATAGGGGCCCCCTTCTTTGGCGTCCCGATTGATAGTTATTGGTGTGATATTGGTGATTTGGAGACCTATCGCCAGGCACATGGTGATATTCTGGAAGGCAAGCTTAATATTAAATGTCAGACTCTGATGTATAATAGCGGGGAAGGTAAAATGGTGCTGGGCGAGGGGTCAGAGATCAGTAATGAAGCATGTATCCAGGGAAACGTAGTGATAGGTCAGAATTGCAGGATAAAAGCCGGAGCCTATATAAGTGATTCGGTCATCTGGGATAATAGCATTATAGAAACTGGCGCGAACCTAAATAGTTGTATAGTTGGAAGATCATGCAAAATAGGCCGGTCAGCATTGATCAACCCTGGAGCGGTGATTGCCAGCGGCTGTCAGCTTGCAGATCGTGCCCAAGTAGCTCCCGGCCAAAAGATAAGCAGATGACAAGGGTACATGACAAGGGCATGACAAGGGGAAGGTTCTCCTGTCAGGAAATATTTCCTGACAGGAGAACCTTCCCCTTGTCATGTACCGTCCCTACTCCGTGAGCAGCTTTTTAAATCCCGCATCCAGTTCCTGCAGATTACCCTGTTTAACTTGCTCCAGATCCTGAGCAGCAACTGGTGACATGTTGAAAATGCGATATTTCCCTTTTTCTTTGATTAGTATGGCCAGTTCCATACCTGAAGGCTGATCGTTTTCTTTAAAAGTATATACTACCAGAGCACTATACTCGGCTTTTTTGGTATAGCTGGGCATAAGCTCGATGCTTATATTTTTAGGCAATTCATTTTTACTTTCGATTTCGGCAATTACTTTACTGCTTTCCTTTTCAATAGTTTCCCGGTTTTCCAGCAATTGGGCCGGAGTCATGGTGCTGTATTGAGGAAGGAAACGTATTGACCAAAAAACACTTAGGTTTTTGGAGACCGTATCATAATCCCGTTCAAAATACGATTGGTAAAAGTCCTGCACCGTTTTTTCCGGGGAGGATTCCACAAAAGCTGCATAATAATACATTGAACCAATTATAACCACTATAAGCAATGGTATAAAAGTGGGGATACTACGGGTAGTTGGTTTACTCAATATCAAAATACCTCGCTTTCCTTTACAATTATAAGTATGATTCTAACAGATTGGAAATGTATTAACAATAACGAGGCGGAAAGACGGCCACCCCTCCTTTAAGTGGTTGGGTTACCATTAACAAACCAGGCAGTGGGTTTTAATCGCCCGCCTCGTTGCACGGTGCGGAAGTAACTGCTTCGCAGTTTCTTCCGATGTTTAAAAGGGACATGATTTCAGGAGGATGACCATTTGAAGAAGGTTATTGTAGTAGGAGGGGGCCCGGCTGGGATGATGGCCGCTGCAGTTGCAGCCCGGCAGGGGGCTAAAGTCACTTTATTGGAAAAGAAAGAGGCGGTAGGCAAGAAACTGGTCATAACCGGCAAGGGACGCTGTAACCTGACTTCGGCAATTCCTGATGACCGCTTTATGGCTGGCTATGCCTGTAACGGGAGATTTTTGTACAGTGCGCTGCATGAGTTTTCCAGTCGTGACTTAATAGATTTTTTTGCGGACAATGGTTTGAAATGCAAGGTAGAAAGAGGACAGCGGGTATTCCCCGAATCCGACCGGGCTGCGGATGTGGTGAGTATCCTTTATCAAGACCTTATCCATGGGGGAGTCGAACTAAGAAAAAGTGTGGCGGTTAAGGGTCTATATATACATGGCGGGGTGTTAAAAGGCGTGGCGACGGAGCAGGGAAGACTGGAAGGCGGTGCCGTAGTTATAGCCACGGGTGGCATGTCATATCCCGGAACCGGTTCCACCGGTGATGGCTATGCCTGGGCCCGGGCAGCAGGGCATCATATTGTTGAACCTCGCCCGGGCCTGGTTCCGCTGGTAACCGCGGAGGCCTGGGTAAAGGAACTGCAGGGTTTAAGCCTTAAAAATGTACGGGCTTCATCCTACCGGGAGGATGGGAAAAAAATCAATGAGGAATTTGGGGAAATGCTTTTTACGCACTTTGGCGTATCAGGTCCAATCATCCTAAGTATGAGCCGGGATATTGGCGAATATCTGTTTTCCCGGGGTCATAAGGTAAAAATGCTGCTTGATTTAAAACCGGCTTTGGATGAGCAGCAGTTGGACCAGCGCCTGCAAAAGGATCTGGCTAAAAACACCCGTCGGCAGTTTAAAAACGCTTTAGATGAACTGCTGCCCCGCAAGCTTATACCGGTGATAATAGAACTAAGTCAAATAGATCCGGAGAAGGAATGTCATCAAGTAACTCGCGACGAGCGAAAAAAACTCCTGCACTTGTTAAAAGGCCTTGAACTTGGCATAGTTAAGACTCGACCGCTGGCTGAAGCTATTGTCACTGCCGGCGGGGTGGATGTTAAGGAAGTAAATCCGCGGACGATGGAATCCCGTTTGTTGAAGGATTTATTCTTTGCCGGGGAAATCTTGGATGTTGATGGTTATACTGGAGGATTTAACCTGCAGGCAGCATTTTCAACGGGTTTTGTAGCCGGCAAAAATGCGGCTTTGTTATAACGAGGCGTAAAGCTCTCCCTCGCTTCTTTAAGCTTTCGGGCTGCAATTAACAAAACAGGCGTTGAGTTCTAATCCCCTGCCTCGTTGCAGCGGTGTGTTGAAACGAAGCGGAAAACTGTCCTCCCGCTTCTTTAAACGCTCGGGTTGCTATTAACAAAAAAGACGTTGGGTTCTAATCTCCAGCCGCAGCGGTGTGCTGAAACTACTCCGCAGTCTCTTCGGATGCTTAAATAAGATGAACTGCCGGGCAGGCTATTACGCAAGGCTGCTATTCGTTGACGAAACAGGGCATTTCTGCTACTATGTGAGTTGATTATGAGATAATGGAGGGAATTGGAAGTGAGCACCACTAAATTGCTTGACTATAAAGGCTCATCTGATTATATCGTATCAGATGAGTTGAGAAACAGTGTAAATATAGCGGTTGCATTGCAAAAACCGCTCTTGATCAAGGGCGAACCAGGCACCGGTAAAACGATGCTGGCAGAGAGTATTGCCAAATCCTTGGGGATGGAACTGATTATATGGAATATAAAATCAACCACCAAAGCCCAGGAAGGACTATATTTGTATGATACTGTACAGAGGCTATATGACAGCCAATTTGGGGAAAGCAATGTCTCTGATATCAAGAAATATATAAAACTGGGCAAGCTTGGCGAGGCCTTCCTGTCCGGTAAACAGGTCGTCTTACTGATTGATGAAATCGACAAAGCCGACCTGGAATTCCCCAATGACCTTTTGTGGGAACTGGACCAGATGAGTTTTTATATTCCGGAAACCAAGGAGACCATTGCCGCCAAGAACCGCCCCATCGTAATCATTACCAGTAATGCGGAGAAGGAACTGCCGGATGCATTTCTGCGGCGCTGTATCTTTCATTATATTGCTTTCCCTGATCCCGAGGGTATGGAAAAGATTATTGCCGTGCATCACCCGCGCTTGGAGAAACGCTTGCTGGAACAGGCTATGGAAACCTTTTACATGTTGAGAAATATCCCCAGCATACAAAAACGCCCCAGCACCAGCGAATTGATCGACTGGCTGCAGGCCCTGGTAGTTGGCGGAATCAGCCCTAACAAGATTAAACAGGACCTCCCCTTCCTGGGTGTTTTACTTAAGAAAAATGAAGATCTGGATACCATGTTAAACCAGCTTTATGGTAAAACCCAGAACAAGACTCCCAATGTAAAGAATAATGCCTATAATCGCTACCGCTATTAGCGGGTAAGGCGTGAGGGGTTAGGGGAAGAACGTACTTGCTACCAACATTAAAAACAAGTTAACCCTTTACCTTCAATTATTATTGATACTTGGTGCTTGATTGGATTAAACCGAATCATAAAAGGTGTTTTTGAACCGGATGTATAGAAAAGAACTGCCGTAATATAAATTAAGGTGTGAAATTATTAATTGGTCTACTCCTCACCCCTCACGCCTTACCCCTTACGATCCGAAGGAGTTTGTGATGTTTACCAAATTTTATTATAATCTAAAGGATTATGGAATTCCGGTTTCCATGAATGAGTGGCAGCTGCTGTTGGAGGCACTCGAATCAGGAATGGCCGGGTCCAGCTTGACCGGATTTTATTACTTGTGCCGGGCTGTGCTGGTAAAAACTGAAGCCCATTATGACCGCTTTGACCTGGCTTTTGCCAGTTTTTTTGGTGATATTGAGTCTCCTGAAGGTTTGCCGGATAAAATATGGGAATGGCTGGACAAAGAATTGCCCGAACAGGAGATTACGGAAGCAATGCGGCTCAATCACCAGCAGCTTGACCTGGATGAAATGAAACGGATGCTGGAGGAACGGCTGGCCGAGCAAAATGAGGAACACCACGGCGGCAACCGCTGGGTAGGCACTGGAGGGACTTCGCCCTTCGGGCATTCGGGTTATCACCCGGGAGGTATACGGATTGGCGGCAGTACCCGCAACCTGTCGGCGGTGAAAGTGGCGGGTATGAGGAAATATCAGGAATTCCGCACCGATGAAACCCTGGGAATAAGGCAATTTCAGGTAGCCCTCCGCAAGCTGCGGCAATTTACTACCCGCCTGGATGGTGCCCGCACCGAGCTTGATTTGGATGGCACTATTGACCGGACCTGCAACAATGCCGGCCGTTTGGAACTGGTTTGGGACCGGCCTCGGGAAAACGGGATAAAGGTTTTGCTGCTGATGGATTCAGGGGGTTCCATGGTTTCTTACAGCCGTCTTTGCAATCAGTTATTTACAGCGGTAAACCGCTCCAATCATTTTAAGGATTTAAAAATATTCTATTTTCACAACTGCATTTATGACTGGTTATTCCATGATCCCAGTTGCAGTTTGAATGCCTATACCGATACGGAATATATTTTAAAAACCTATGACAGCGATTACCGGATTATTATTGTAGGGGATGCCAGCATGTCTTCCTATGAGTTGATGCGGGTAGGAGGAATTATTGAATGGGGCATGCATAACGATACCCCTGGTATCGAATGGCTGCGGCGTCTGCGCCAGCATTTTGAATATTCGGTCTGGCTTAATCCGATTCCCAAAAACTATTGGGATTGGATGGAGGGGGTATTTACCATAAATAAAATTGCTGAGGTTTTTCCCATGGAAAGCCTGACGGTGGAAGGTCTGGAAACTGCAATAACCAAGCTGCGCAGCCGACAGGCGGTTAAAATGGGATGAAACATTAAGATGAAACATTATAAAGAGGGTGAGCCCCTCTTTTTTTTTGTCCTGGAATCCATTAAACATCGGAAGAAATTGCAGAGCCGTTTCTTCCGCACCGTTGCAATGAGGCGGGGGCTAGAACCCGCCGCCTGTTTTGGTAATAGGAACCCTACCACTTAAAGAAGCTGGGGAGATCTTTGCGACTCGTTATATATTGACAAGCCGGTTTCGTATATTAAAATTATAATTAATAACATATTAACTAAACATAACAATATTTGTATGAGAAACAGACGATTAGAAATAACAATAGGAGGTGACTGACGGCAGAGTTTGCAGGCATGATAGAGATAAGAAAAATAAGGGGGTAACATAATGGATTACAGTGCATATCAGACTTTAAAAGCGGAGGCATTGGAAGGCGGAATACTGGTGGTGTCCTTAAACCGCCCGGATAAATACAATGCCATGAACATGATGATGATGGAAGAGCTTAATGACCTTTGGCTAAAGCTAAAAAGAGATCTTGACACGAGGGTAGTTATTTTAAAAGGCGAAGGGGAGAAAGGTTTTTGCGCTGGGATGGAAGTAGCGGATATTATCAAACCAGCAACCATGAAGAACATCCCGGCCATGTACGATTTGCAGCTGCCCATAGGTGAATTGCAGATCAACATGCGCAACTGCCCGCAGCCCATTATCTGTGTAGTTCATGGCGCTGCAGCAGGTGCCGGTTTCAGTTTTTCCATTGCTTCCGATATTCGCATCATTGCACCGGATGCTAGATTCTCAGCGGCTTATGTTAATGTTGGACTGGCTGGTGCGGACATGGGCAGCAGTTATTTCCTGCCTCGTATTATTGGAACCGGACGGGCTTTTGAATATCTCTATACCGGGGCCTGGATGAATGCCGAAGAAGCCATGCAACTGGGATTTGCCTCGCGTTGTGTGGAGAAGGACAAACTGCTGGAAACCGCTATGGAGATAGCCCAGGCTATAGCCAAGAAAGATCCGCTAGCCATGAAATTAACCAAAGAAGCGGTTAATCTTAATATCGATGCCCCTAGTCTGGAATCTGCAATAATCATGGAAAACCGCAACCAGAACATGATGATAAGCCTGCTGGCCAGTAAAATACCAGCAAAATAAAACAAGGACCCAAAGGGACGGGAGAGCAAGTGGGGACAGTTCTTGCCTTGCGCGCTAGCGCGCAAGGCAAGAACTGTCCCCACTTGCTCTGAATGGAAAGCTTGACAGCGAATCAATTATACATTTTAATATAAAAGGCAATAATTAAATTATTGTAATGATAACAAAGGAGCTTTTAAATGTTAGATTTTACTACTTTTTGGTGTTTCCGGCTTAATGCCCTTTCCCGCAAAATCAGCCGGATGTATAACGGCAGATGCCTGGAGCATGGGATAACGGCTGCTCAGACCTTTGTAATATTTGATGTTATGGAACATGAAGGTACCAGTGTCAAAGATATAGCTACTCGCATACAGTTGGACAGTCCGGGCGTAACGGGCTTGATTGACCGGCTCGTAAAAGAAGGCCTGGTGGAAAGAAAAGAAGATCCTGAAGACCGGCGGAGCCTGCGAATTACTCTTACCGGGAAGGGGCGCGAACTGGCTGACAGCAAATTAATTCCCATGGCCCTGGAATTTAATAGATATATCAGAAGCATAGTGCAGCCGGAAGTAGCCAAGATATTTCAAAACTCCTTGGATCTCTTTGATCAGCAACTAAGTAAGAGCGGCGATTAAACGCAGTTTCAAGCTACTATCCTGTTTTATAAGGCAGGCACAGGTATATAGCATCCCCTCTAAAGGTTTAAATAAGGAAAATTTACTAAACAACCTTGAGTATATCAGGTTGTTTTTTATTTGCCGAGGCTGCATAGAAAAAACGAATGGAGATGGTCTTCTTCATTTATAAATAAATCAGCCACAACTCTGGCTGGGATTCATATTACGTACTAAAATTATGGAGCTTATGAATAACTTATGATATTATTATTTTAATGAAGAATAACTATCATATGAATAGTTATGATAGTAAGCGGAATAAGGAAAAGGGGGTTTGCAAATGGAATTCAATCTTAGTAAAGAACAATCGTTAATTCAACAGATGGCCCGCGAATTTGCCGAGAAAAGCATAGCTCCAGTTGCGAAACAAATTGATGAGGAAAGCAAGATACCCGAGGAGATTCTGGCGGGGATGGCTGAACTGGAATTGTTCGGCATACCTTTTAGTGAAGAGTATGGTGGAGCCGATGGCGGTTATGACGGATATGTGCTGGTCATGGAACAAATCGCCAAGGTGTCTGGGGGCATAGCTATGACCATGGCTGCGCATACGCTGGGATTGGGTGCCATATCAGCCTTCGGGACTGAGGAGCAGAAGAAAAAATACATGGTACCGGGATGCAAGGGCAAGCATATAGTATCCTTTGCTTTCACTGAGCCGGGAACCGGTTCCGATCCCAAGCAGCTAAGCAGTACTGCCAAACGGGATGGCGACTATTATATCTTAAACGGGACCAAGCGTTTTATATCCAACGCCAATTTCCCTGGAGCCATGGTGGTATTTGCCAAGGAGACGGAAACCGGCGAAGTTACCGCCTTTATTCTGGACAAGTTAAGCCCGGGCTATTCCATATCTGAGCCCTGGGAGAAAATCGGTATGCATGGCGGGCAATTATTGGATGTATATATGAAAGATGTAAAGGTGCCGGTGGAAAACCTGCTGGGGAAGATCGGGCAAGGTTTTCCGGTTTTATTATTAGGAATTGCGCTGGGAAAAATAGGAACCAGCACCGCAGCCCTGGGAGGAACCCTGGCAGCATTTGAAGAAGCCGTAAAATATGCCAGGGAAAAAACCCACCGCGGCCAGCCGATAGCTAAATTTCAAGCTATTCAGTTAAAAATAGCCGACCTGGCCATAAAATATGAAACCGCCCGCTGGTTATGTTATCGCCTGGGATGCCTGGCCAATAATATCAAAGATCCGGCCGCGTTTGCAGCCGAGGCAGCTCTGGTCAAGGCTTACTGCGGTGATAATGTAGTTGATGCTGCCCGTATAGCAGTTGATGTGCATGGTTCTTATGGACTTATGAGAGACTATACCATTGAACGGGTCTATCGTGATGCAATAATCGGCCCGGAAATCGAGGGTGTAGCTGATATGCAGAAAATGATTGTAGCCGGATCCATACTCAAGAAATAAAGCAAAAATGTTGCATACAACCTGTATAACAAAGGATTATAATATTGATATATAGCACTTAGCTAAAAATTGGTAATTTATTACAGGGAAGGTAGAGGGAGCAGAATAAGAAACTGCCCTTTGTGCCTGACCCCTTACCCTTCACTTAATACTGGGAGGTACAGGCATGGAGAAATTTGATGTTATCGTAGTAGGCGCTGGTTTGGCTGGTCTGGCCGCCGCCTATACCCTTGCTTCGGAGGGGATGGAAGTTCTGGTGCTGGAACGCGGGGATTATCCGGGTGCCAAGAATGTAACGGGAGGGCGGCTTTACGTCAACCCGGTACGCGAGTTATTCCCCGACCTTTGGAAGAAAGCTCCGCTGGAACGCTTTATTGCCCGGGAGGGAGTTACCATGATGGCCCACGAGCGTTCACTCAGCATTGGCTATGACGGTAATGAACTACTGGAAGAGCCGCAGCAAAGTTTCTCTGTTCTGCGCGCCAAATTTGATCGCTGGCTAGCCAAACAGGCGGAAAGAAAAGGGGCCATGATCGTAGACAAAAACCGGGTTGATGACCTGGTCCGGGAAGAGGGCCGGGTGGTCGGAGTCTGGGCGGGAGGCGACGAACTCCGCGCTGATGTGGTAATCGCCTGTGACGGGGTGCTGTCTCTCCTGGCTGAAAAAGCAGGCTTGCGCCAGCCCGGCAACCCCAAGGATTTTGCCGTTGGCTTCAAGGAAGTGATTGAACTCGATTCTGCAGTCATCAACGAGCGTTTTGCCCTGGAAGGCAACGAGGGTCTGGCCCGCATGTATATGGGGGAAGTAACCCGGGGCAAGTTTGGCGGCGGTTTCCTGTATACCAATAAGGACAGCATCAGCCTGGGTATAGTGGTGGGGATCAAAGATTTAATGGAAGGCCCTAATCCGGTGCAGGCTCCCGTTCTGCTTGATGAGTTTAAACAGCGCCGTGAAATTGCACCCTTGATTAAAGGTGGCGCAACTGTGGAATATGCTGCTCATGCCATACCCGAGGGAGGGCTTAAGGCGATGGGCAAGCTTTATGGAGATGGGATTCTGCTGGCCGGTGACGCGGCTGGTTTTTCCATGAACATTGGGGTTACGGTGCGGGGCATGGAATATGCTCTGGCCTCCGGTTACTATGCGGCCCAGGCGGTTATAAAGGCTAAAGCGGCCGAGGATTTCACCGCCCGGAGTCTGGCCATTTATGAGAGTATCTTAAACAACAGTTTTGTTATGGAAGACTTTAAAAGCTTCCAGGCGGCTCCCGAAGCCCTCGAAAACCCGAGATTTTTTGAGCACTATCCGGAATTGCTCGGAAATATTATGCGCGATATTTACGCCGTTCCGGCTGGTCCTAAAAATCGATTGTATCCCACCATCAAACAATATATGAAGATAGGGGAACTCTGGTCGATGTTTGGCGATATGAGAAAGGCGATGAAAATATGAGCGAGATCATAGGGTTGAAGGCTAAACTGGGCCTGGACGTTTTTAAGCATGATAAAGAGCCGCATATCAAAATCAAACCTGGCATGGCCAAGGACCCCCGGCTGAAAAGAGCGGTGCTGGTCTGCCCGGCCGGGCTTTACAGTGAAAATGCGCAGGGCGAAGTGGAGTTTACCATCGACGGTTGTCTGGAATGCGGGACCTGCCGCCTGGCTTGCGGTACCGAGGTTCTGGAGTGGAATTATCCGGGCGGCGGTACCGGGGTGCAATTCCGTTTTGGATAGATAATACTATTTAGGGGGATTAGAGAGATGAATATTGTTGTGGCAATGAAGCAAATACCGGACCTGCAGCAGATTCGGATTCGCAATCGCAAACCGGTATTTGATGATGTCCCGATGACACTGGGGGCCATTGATAAGAATGCCCTGGAAGTTGGGGTTAGTATTAAAGAAAGCCAGGGAGGAAAGGTTACGGTTCTCTCGGCTGGCAATGAAGATTTGGAAGATACGATCAAAGAAGCCCTGGCGGCCGGAGCGGATGAAGCTTTATTGGTAATCGATGATGCCCTGGCGGTAGCCGGCAGTGATGTCATCGCGATGGTTCTGGCGGCTGCAGTTAAAAAGATGGAAGCAGCTGAGCTGATTATTTTCGGCGAAGGCAGCGGCGACAATTACTCGGGGCAGGTTGGTTCCCGGGTAGCGGCTATTCTGGACTGGCCCCAGGTGGGTTATGCGAGCTCCCTGGAATTGAACGGGAATATGCTGCGGGCAGCCCGTTCCCTGGAAGACGGGGAAGAGATCGTCGAAGTGACTTTGCCGGCGGTAGTCACGGTAATATCAGGGATTAATGAGCCGCGGATTCCATCGGTCACGCAGATTTTGAAGGCGGGCAAGAAGCCCAAGGAGGTATTGGAACCCGAAGATTTGGGCCTGCAAATACCTGCTGAAGCTCAAGTTCTAAGTTTGAGCAACCTGGCACCGGAAAGCGAACGCAAACAGGTTGTCCTGAAAAGTGTGGACGAACTGGTACAGGCATTGAAAAATGAGAATGTGATTGGGAGGTAAGTGTTGTGGCAGGAATATTGATTTATAGCGATAAAGACAAGCTGGCTCTGGAGTTGATCACTGCCGCCCATCAGATAGCTACGGTCCTGGGTCAGGAGATTAAAGCAGTGGCCATAAACAATGATGCGCAAGCACAAGTATTGGCTTCGGCCGGGGCTGATACATATATAATTAGTAATGCCGAGATAGTTCAGGCTGATGTGGCAGCAGTTGCAGCTGCCCTGCAACAGACCGCTGAGCAGCTGGGGATAGATACCGTCCTGTTAGCTTCCAACCGTCGGGGCAAAGAACTGGCTGGCCGGCTGGCCCAGATCATGGGGGCGGGCTGCCTTACCGATATAGCGGGGATAAAGGTGGCAGATAATAAAATAGAGTGCCAGCGTAATGCGCTGGGTGGGGCTACGGTTGCTATCCAGTACATTGCGGCGCCGCGCAAGGTAATTGCTATTATGCCCCGGGCTTTTGAACCCGCCGGAGCTGGCACGGGCAAAATCAGTCACTTGGATGTTGCGGCCAGATCATCAGGGGTAAAAATGCTGGAGCTAAAGGAAAAAAGCAGTGATAGTGTGGACATAGAAGGTGCCAATATATTGGTGGCGGTTGGGGAAGGGCTTAACAGCCAGGGAGACCTGGGCATGGTTGAAACCCTGGCTCAAAAACTGGGAGGTGTAATAGCCTGTTCCAAACCAGTGGCTACCGATAAGAAATGGTTGCCGGAAGATAGAATAATTGGACTTTCCGGGAAGAAATGCAAACCGGAATTGGCGGTATTATTGGGGATTTCCGGGCAGGTGCAGTTTACCGTAGGCATACGCGATGCTAAAACCATAGTAGCAGTCAATACCGATGAAAATGCGCCGGTCAATCAGATGGCCGACTATATTCTGAATGCTGATCTGCATGAGGTTGTGGCTGGGTTAAACAAAGCTTTGGCATAGTGGACAAGGGGACGGCATGACAAGGGGACGGTTCTCCTGTCAGGAAATATTTCCTGACAGGAGAACCGTCCCCTTGTCATGCCGTCCCCTTGTGTCACTTGCGAATGAAGCTTATCTGAGCTATATTGTTAGAGAATCACAGAAAGGCAGTGGGAAAATTGGAGGTAAGCCTGGGAATATACGCCGGGGTCATCTTTGCACTTTACTCAATATATTTCAGTAAAATAATCAAGGGCAAGCCTGAGGAGTTTGAATTGGAGATGCTGCAAGCCCTGGCCAATTGGATGATAGCCACCGGGGTTAAAAGCCAATCTCAAATATGGTTTATGCTCATTTCTTCGCTGATTCTTGAGGCCACCTATTTTGTTCTAGTGTTAACGCTAGTCAGCAACCCATTTATATTGTATTTTACCTGGCTGTTTATTGGTATTGAAACCGTTCATATAGCAATTCTCTTTATGGCTTTTTATCGCTTTTTCCATACCCGGCTGCTGCTCAAAGATATCTTTAAATGGAGATTGGAAAGAGTAAGTGCGCAATTCTTTTTCACCCATTCCCTGCTGCTTATTATCTACATGCTCTTTATTCAGTAAAAAACACTGATTGGGGCTCATGACAAGGAGCAAAAGAAGCTTGCCCTAGGTTAATTCACCCACATTTTTCAGCTTCATTTTAACCTTAACTTTAATGTCAAGGTTTTCAATGAAACCACTCTGGTCCACCTGGTTCTGAAATTCTTTTCTCCATTTAGCCAGTATATATTTGTTTATGTCTATACAATCAACTTTGTACTCCTGCTGCATTTTCTCAATGAACTTCATGCAATCTGATTTCGTATCCGCCGCAATCTGATTTTCTATCATTTTATGTAAATCCGGGTTTTGAATAAAGTTCTTATTAAATTCGTGTTCGATCAGGCTTCCTTTCAGATAGACCGTAATCAGGTAGCTAAACTTATCTCCGTTACAATCCATCTTGACCTTGCGACCACCACAACACACATCTACTGATCCCTTATCTAAGATCTGACCATCCTTTTTTATAATATAGGGTATATTGCCGGATGCTTCAATGCCCCGCAGCATTACCAGTGAACGGCTTTCATCCAGATTCGCTTTGCCGATCATTTTATCCTTTTTAAAAATGGCTGTACCTGTGACTTCAACTTTTTGGTTTTTTAAGGTTAATAACGGCATAATGGGATTTTTCCCTGGGGCGCGATTAACCCCAAACTGGTACAAGGTAGTGGAAGGAATAAAACTACGTTTTTCAGATTGCTTTAAAACTCCTTTAAGGTATTCCCCCATATTTGAGTAATCTTTGATAGGGGCACGCAGAACATCTTCCCCCCGCCCTTCGGCAACCGCGAAATTCTCGGTTTTAGGAATTTGAGCTCCCCGGAATAGGGCTTCAACCATATTGTTTATGCCGGCCCGGGCCAGATCTTCCCCCAGAATAATTACTGCTGCAACTCCGGCCGAATATGTTCCCGGTGAAGAATAAGGCTTCTGACCACGGGCATTGCCGATTAAGATTCCGGTTGTTCTCTCAATTCTAAAGGGCTTTTTAACATCCTGAGCCAAGTTGGGAATTATAACTGTCAAATCAACCAACGGCTCACCTTGGTTCTGCCTTGCTGCAGCGATTGAGCTTTCATGCAAGTCATAAGCCCCGGTAGCTGGAAAACTCACCTTATTTACATCACGATAATCCCAACAACCTGAAATGCTAAAGACCAGAAATACTATGACGAAGACCAGCAACAGCTTTTTAAACAAGCATCTTACCTCCCCGCATGAATGCTGCCAGATGATAGAGCAGGGGATAGCCTAGTCCTATTATTAGAAAGCCATAACCCGCATAATCCCATAATTTGAAAACTGACAAAAGATTATGGGGGAGAAGCGCAAGTATATATATAGCCAAAGCAATGAACATCAAAGCATATGTATTATATTTTTTCTCATCAATTTTCAGGAGCTGGCTCAAGGATAGGGAAGCGGCAAATCCCATATTAACTGCCGGCCGTGCTCCCATACCCATCCAAAAAACTAAAAATATAAATTCCAAACGTTCAAGCACTGGTACTTGACTGACCTTCAAGAGCATCAGGCCCGGCCATAGTATTCTTTGCAGATTGTTAACCCCAAAGACCAATAGGCAAGTTATTACCATGGCCAGGTATAATAGCGTGGTGATGCAAACTGCGATTAATCCAGCTTTGAGCACCTCCTCCTGCTTGTTGACCAGAGAATAGAATACTAAAAGCACTTCGGTCCCGGCAAAAGAATAAGCAGTGGTCAAAGCTCCTCGGGCAATGCCCTTAAGGCCTGCTTCACCGACCGGTAAAATATTGGTGTAGTCGGCTTGCCCGACTGGTATTATCAAAATAAAAAGCAGCAACACCCCAAAATAAAAAAGTATTTCATTTAACCTGGCCAATACTCTTACTCCCTTGCTGCCGATATAGACAATACTGATAGTTATAAATAGCAATACTACAGCCAGCGGGGTTTTGGGCAATAAATATAAATTGGCTATTTCAGCAAAAGATCGTACCACCAGTGATTCGAATAATAAGACATAAGCAATGAAAAGAATTATAAGGACCGACCCGACATTTTTGCCAAACAACCCTAGGGCCATTTGGGTAAAACCCATTTGTGGCATCCGCCGGCCCAGACGTTCGATCAGGAATACCGACAGAAAAGGAATAATAGCCCCTAGAACTACCGAAATCCAAGCATCTTCTCCAGCCTTGCCGGAGACCATCCGCGGTAAGGCGAAAATGCCCGCCCCAATTTGGGAACCAATAATAACGAAGATTAACTGTTTACTGGTGATCGTGGAACTGGTTTTATCTTTCATTAATCGTTTTCCTCACCGGTATTTCCCTGCCTTTGTGGGTTATGTGAAGGTATGGAAACGGGGCGTTTGTTCATTTTCCACATAAATGTACGGATAAAGGTGTCTTTAAGGTCGGAGAAACGGGTGGGAGCCAAGGGACTAAAATAAGGAACTCCCATGCTTTCCAGGCTGACCAGATGGGTCAGAAAAATAATTGCCCCAAAGGAAAGACCAAACAACCCAAAGCTTGCGGCCAGCATCATCATGGGCAGTCTTATTATTCGAGTGGATAATACCAAGCTTGATGCAGGAAGAGCATAGGTGCAGATGACCGATACCGAGATAATAAGAATAACAATGGGACTGGCTAATTTGGCAGTAATGGCTGCCTGACCTAGTATAATACCCGAAACTACGCCAACTGTTTGACCAATCTGTTGGGGAAGACGTAACCCCGCCTCAATAACCAGTTGGATTATGATTTCCATGATTAAGGCCTCGACTACTACGGGAAAGGGAACCGCCACGCGGGCTTTAGAGAAGCTGATTAACAAATCATAGGGAAGCAACTCCGGTTGATAGCTAAGAAGCGCAATATATGAGGCTGGAAGACTCACTGCGACAATCCAGGCAACATATCGCATTAACCTAATGTAACTGGAAAATAGGGTTCGCTCGTAATAATCTTCGGGGGCCTGCAAAAACTGCACAAAAAGGGCTGGGACCGCCAAGGCCAATGGAGTATTATCGACTATTATCACTACCCGTCCCTCAAGTAAATAAGGTACCAGCTTATCAGGTCGTTCGGAGGAATAAACTTGAGGAAACAAACTCGATGGGTCGTCTTCAATGAATTGCTCCACATAACCGGAGGCAACAATCCCGTCAATATCCATCTGATTGATACGATCTTTGACTTTCTGAACAATTTGGGGGTCGGCTATATCGTCAATGTATAATATAGCTACCTCAGTACGGGTCCTACGGCCCACCAGGGTTTTTTCCACCACCAGGTTGGGGTCCCGCAGCCGGCGCCGGATCAGAGCAATATTTACATCTACCCTTTCTATAAAACCTTCCCGGGAACCCCGCATCGTCTGTTCAGCCGGAGGCACATCAATATTTCTGGATTTACCGCCATGAATATCTATGGCCAGTACATCATCAAGGCCATCAAACATTAAAATAGTAATACCATCAAATATCGTTTGTACCAGAGAAGATAGATTAGCTATTTTGGCGATACGGCTTGCAGTTATGGACGTCTTATAGATGGTTTCGATTAGAGTATGGGAGCCCGAGGTTAATAAATCCTCCCTATCACAATTCAGCATCAATGGTTTGAGTATATGGAGGTTGAGAATCTCAATATCTATCACTTGATTTATATAGACAGCAACTGCCTCCAGGCGCGGATTACCCTCCAAATAAAAGGAATGGGTTATAATGTCATAGTTTTTTTCAATATAGGGCTTTAAGAGCTGCATTTTTTCAGACAGAGCTACCGGAAGTTTGGTATCCGGTATATTTTTTATACTTCTATCCCGTGCATCTGCAGTTGGCGGTGTTTTTCTGGGTCTTATCTTCATAATCATATGTCTCCTGAACAGTTTGTATTATCTTTCCCAGGGCAGACTTGACTATGCAGGGAAGGGGCGTCAAAGAGGCAGGCATGGGGACGGTTCTTTTGCCTGCATCCCCATGCCTGCCGTCCCCCGTACAGCCTCCACTATGCCTTATCTAGGTTAGCTCCCCGGTGTTTTTTAGTTTCATTTTAACTTCGACCTCAATATTTACATTTTCAATAAATTCCTGATCGACTTTATCCTCCAATTCTTTTCCCCATCTAGCCACGGCGTATTTGCTAATATCGATGCAGTCTATTCTATACTCTTGCTGCATTTTGCTAATAAATTTATAACAATCTTTTTTAACATCGGAAGCTATTTGACTTTCTATCATTTGTTGCAAATTCTCATTTTCGGTAAAAAGCTTGCCGAATTGATGTTCGATAAGATTTCCTTCCAGCATAACAATTATTAGAAAATTAATATCGTCACCATTACGTTCTACTTTAACTTTGCGCTTATTGCTTGCATCCACCGAACCTCTATCTAATATGATGCCGTTTCGTTTAATCGTAAACGCTACATTGCCTGTTGCCTTAATACCCCGCAGCAGCATCAGTGAGCGGGTCTCAGTTAAATTGGCCTTGCCGATCATGCGGTCTTTTTTGAAAATAGCCGTACCGGTAACCTCAGCTTTTTTATTTTTTTGTTTTATTAGGGGCATGATGGGATTTTTGCCTGGGCCTTGCCAAACTTCAAAGTTGTGTAAAGTAGTGGCTGGGATAAAACCACGTCTTTCAGATTTTTGCAGTATTCCCTTAAGATAATCTGCCATACTGAGGTAATCCTCCACGGGAGCCTCTAAGATGCCGTCTCCCCTTCCTTCACTAATTGCGAAATTTTGGATACTTGGACTCAGGGCTCCCCGAAACAGCGCTTGAAAAATATTATTTAACCCGGTTCCGGCCAAATCTTCACCTACAATTATTATCCCGGTGGCCCCCGGCGAATATGTCCCGGTTGAGGTATAGGGTTTTTGCCCCCGTGCATTGCCAACCGTGACTCCAGTTGTTTTTTCAATTCTAAATTTTAATGTGGCGTTTTGGGCCAGATTAGGAAGAATAACCGCTAGATCTATCAGCTGCTCTTGGTTTGCCTCATCGCGCAAAGCCCTAAGGCCAACTTCATGCAGGTCATAGGCAGCAGCCAGGGGGAAATCAATCCGGTTGACATCCCGATAGTCCCAGCATCCCGCAAGCATAACCAGCTGAATTCCCAGCAGGATAAGCAGTACGCATCTTCTAAACATACATTCTCACCCCGCCGCGCCAGAATGCTGCCAAATGGTAAAGCAAGGGATAGCCCACTCCCATAACAAAAAAACCATAGCCGGCATACTCAGCCAGCTTGAAAGCTGCCAGAACATCATGTGGCAGCAAGGCCAGTATAAATATGCCCAACCCGACAAAAACCAGAGAATATATGTGGTATTTTTGCTCGTCTATCCTTAATAACTGGCTTAAGGATAGAGAAGCCGCAAAGCCCATGTTAATAGTCGGCCGTGCTCCGGTCCCCAGCCATACAAACAGGAATATGAACTCCAAACGCTCAATTACCGGTATTTGCGCAACCTTTAGCAATACCAGTCCCGGCCAGATTATTTTTTGCAGACCATAAGTTCCAAAAACCAGTTCACCAATGATAACCATGGCGCAAAACAAAGCTGTTACTATTCCGATAGCTGTCAACCCTGCTTTCATAACTTCTTCCTTCTTGTTCACCAATGTATAAAAAACCAGGAGTATTTCAGTACCGGCAAAGTAATAGGCGGAAGTAAAAGCTCCCTGGGCAATTCCTTTCAATCCCGACTCGCCTACCGGTAAAAGGTTGGTATAGTCTGATTGTCCTAAAGGTAATAACAAGAACATGAAAGATAATAGAAGCAGGTAAAACATGAATTCATTTATCCTCCCCAGTACCCTTGCTCCTTTGCTTCCGATATATATAATGGTGAATATGTACATCAACAAAACTACGGTCAGTGGTGTTTTTGGCAAAAGATATAGTTTGGTAACTTCGGCATATATTCGTACTACTAGGGATTCAAAAGCTATTACATAGGCAATAAAAAGTATTATAAGGAAGGACCCTATATATTTGCCGAACAAAGCAGTTGTCATCTGGATAAAGTTTTGGTCCGGCATCCGTTTGCCCAAGCGTTCAATTAAATACAGCGAAATAATCGGAATTATGGCACTTAGGATTACCGCTATCCAGGCATCTTTGCCAGCATATTCGGATACCACGCGGGGCAGGCTGAATACTCCTAAACCAAATTGGGCCCCGATAATAACGAATATTAATTGCTTGCTGCTAATCATGGAGCCCGTTTTATCTTTCATTGCTATTACTTCTCTCCTCCGGTATTTTTACGAAGCGTTCTATCCCGTTATTGATACTGATCATTGCTTAGCTTCGATCGGATGAGTTTGTTTTTTTCTACTTGATGCCGCGACATAGGGAGACGTTATTGTTGTGTCATCACTTCTTCGGTTTTGCGGCGGTATTAATGGTATTGGAAAGAAAGAGGGGGATGAAATCATCCGCTTGCTTTACTCCTATTACAGCATAATAAGCAGTACCGGGAATTGATTGAAAATGACAGGTACCACTGAGATCACTGATTGGAAGCTCATAACTATTGGGCTGTAAACGGGAATCATGCAAGCGGATTAAGAGGTCTTCATAATCCAAAGCGGCTCCAAATTCGTCTAGGATTTCTTGCCAGGTAGATGGTTTGATATTCCAAGAAGCCAGGATATATTTGGAATGGGCACTGAGCTTTAATTCATTTTCTTCCGGCATTGCTCTGACCGGTTCAACGTATTTAAACAACTCGCCGGCAGTCTCAAAATCGTACTTTCTTTGCGGGGTAGTTTCTGGGTGATCTGGTTTTTTAGGATTGGACAATATCCAGTAGACCATCAAGATCAAAACTGCCGTAACCAGTAATATGAATACCAATGGGATCATTTTACCACCTCCTGTTTAAGTTTAGTATTCCCCGAAAAATTAACAAAATGCCGGGTGTTCTCCAAGAAAGCACTAAAAATGCGGGATAAGGTGTATAATAAATACGGCAAGGGAGGAGTCAACTTTTGAATAAAGAGACAGGACAATTGCGCTGGGGATTGCTGGAAATATTCATGGTCTTTGCTGGGATTATGGGTGTCGGAATGCTTTTTAGTCTTTATGCCGATCGAATGATGATAAAGTTTACCCGGTTGGGCATAGCAGATAGCGAATTTTCTCTTTTTATTTTAAGTTTTCTGCTGCAATTCTTTAGCACAGTAATTCTAGTGCTGCTTTTTACCGTTTGGATCAATCGAGCCAGTTTAAAAGATCTAGGGTTGCAGAAAGCTGATCGCCAAGATCTGCTAAGATATGGTCTGCTAGGTGGAATCATGCTCATGATGCTGGTGACAGTCATGGGTATTCTGATAAATTACTGGCAGCCACAGATTAGCCCGCAGGTTTTTGAAGAAATGCTGCGTTCGGTAAATGGGGATACGGGCTTTATAATTATGTTTATCATAGGTGCGGTAATGGCACCTTTTACCGAAGAGTTATATTATCGCGGAATGATTTACCCGGTATTGCGGAATTATCTGGGGCCGCTGGGCGGAGCTCTGGTGGCCGGACTGTTATTCGGAATAGCTCACTGGGATTTCTGGCGAACGCTGCCCCTGGCAGTGGGAGGAGCGGTACTCTGTTATATATATGAAAAAAGCGGCAGCATCTGGGTCCCCATGCTGGCGCATGGGATGTGGAACGGTATTATGTCAGTCATCGTTTATTTTAGTATTATTTAATTCCAGGCAGTGAGGAGTAAGGAGTAAAAATCTATTAACTCCATAAGCGCATCCTTGATTAGCGGTCAAAGAGCATGTCGTAACGCTCGAGCAGCCTTAATGGTTAAGTTATAAATTGAAGTACGGGAAGGGTGGACACAAGGTATGAGCAAAAATATCGTCGTACTAGTCACCCCTAACACCTAACCCCTTACACCTTACGATTTAAAAGAATATAGAATATATTCTTTTAAATCCAGGCCTACTGTGTTAAATTATTTCTGTTGGCAATAGTCATAGCAATCAATGATTGCAAAACATCAAGGGAGTGGAGAAAATGCCAATTTATGATTACCGTTGCGAGAACTGCGGACATTTTGAAACAGTCCAGAAAATTTCCGCTCCGGCACTTAGTGAGTGCCCCACTTGCGGAGGCAAAACGGAAAGGCTGATAAGTAAAAACATCGGGGTGGTTTTTAAAGGGTCCGGGTTTTATAAAACCGACAATAACGCGGTTAAAGACCGAGTCCGGACCCTCAACAAGGAGAGACAGGTTGATAATCAGGCTTTGCTTGATGGTGATACCAAATCATTTGTTGAACAATCAGAAAAAACAACGCAAAAAGTACTTGAAGCCTAATCCCCGGAAGGGGATTTTTTCTTCATGTAGAAATAATAAAAAGTGAGGAGTGAGGGGTTAGGGGTGAGGAGTAGGAATTTTAGCAGTTACACCTCCAGCCATACATTCTATATCTCACTCAACTTTTAGGGCATTGCCCGTACGCCACCCTGTGGATACTGCCATGTTAACTAGGGCTACGCTTACGGGTGAGAGTTATATTACGGCTGGTTATTAACTCAACTTGCTGACCAAAAGAATAGGCTGAAAGCCCGAAAAAGCAATAAAATAAACTGTTTAAAATCCCATATTGATGAACATCGCGAGCTATCTTATAGGTCATTGCGAGTGCAGCGAAGCAATCTATCCATCGACAAGTCATTTTGAATTGCTTCGCTACAGCTCGCAATTATCACGGGTAATAACCCGCCACGCGAGTATTCATGGCAATGACAAAGGAGAAGCGTTGCCTAAGCAATGACAATTTAGTTTGTCGCATAATATGTCAACTACGAAAGTTGAGTTATTAATTAGAGGTGTAATAAGTGATTAAGGCGATTACTTTCGATTTTTGGAATACCCTGTATAAGATACCCTCGGATAAATGTTTATCGAGTATAAGAATACAAAATCTTGATACAATTCTGCAGGAAGCCGGTCTCAAATTTTCACCGGAAGAAATAAGAGCCGCCTTTAAACACAGCTGGCAAAAAGCCTGGTACCAGCAGCGGGCTTATGGTGAAGAAATAACCCCCCGCGGCCATGTTACAGACATATTGGAGAAACTGGGGGTAGGCCCCCGGACAGCAGATATAGAGGATTCGGCCTATCTGGCTTATACCCGGGCTTTGCTGGAACTGCCGCCGGTGGTTAACGAGGGGGTCCTGGAGACGCTGCCGCTGCTGGCGGGTAAATACAAGCTTGCCGTAATATGCAACACCGGAGCAACCCCGGGCGTTATCCTGCGGGAACTGGTTAAAAAAGATGGCTTGTATGACTACTTTGGATTTATGGTCTTTTCCGATGAAGTAGGTTTTGCCAAGCCCAGTATTAAGATATTTAACTATACCCTTAAGCATCTGGGCATAGTAAGCTCAGATGCCGCTCACATTGGGGATGATGCCATTACCGATGTTATCGGGGCCAAGAAGGCTGGGATGACTGCAGTCTGGCTGGCTCCGGGAGAAAAGTGGGCGGTCCCGGAAGCTGATTTTCATGTGCAGAATGTTAACGAGTTAATAAGATTATTTTAAAGAGTGTGGTGTTTTGGATGGAAATAGGCAACATGAAAATAGTAAATATCGTGGAAAAGATGATTTTGGATGCCATGGATGAAGTTCTGGAACACAAGCCGCAAATCTGCAAGTGTGATAAATGCCTGTCGGATATTGTTGCTTATGCCTTGAACAGACTGCCACCTCGCTATGTTGCAAGTGAAAAGGGCAATACCCTCGCGAAAGCCGCCTACTTGGAAAAGAGTATACAGGTTGCGCTGCTGGTAGCATTGACTGAAGCAGTTGAGCAAATCAATGCCAACCCCCGGCATGATAAGGAGTAGAAGTGAAGGAGATCAACATATATACAGATGGGGCCTGTTCAGGCAATCCCGGTCCCGGTGGCTGGGGAGCAGTGCTGCTCTATGGCGAAAAACAGAAAGAGATATCCGGTGGCGAAGAGGCTACGACCAACCAGCGTATGGAGTTGACTGCGGTGATCGAAGCACTCCAGGCTTTAAAGGTTAGTGCCTGGAAGGTGACCGTATATTCCGACAGTGCTTATGTGGTAAACGCATTCAAGCAGAACTGGATAGCCAAATGGCGGGTAAACGGCTGGAAAAACAGCAAAAAGGAAGATGTAGCCAATCAGGATCTGTGGAAAAGACTGATTGAACTCATGTCGAAAAACCAGGTTAGTATTGAAAAGGTCAAGGGACATGCCGGAGATCACTGGAATGAGCGCTGTGATGAACTGGCCCGGCAGGCCATTAAAACCATGCTCGGTAAACAAGCAGCGGATGGTAACCACAATGGATAAGGTGAAGTTGTATTTCGAAACCGAGCACGGCAAGACAGGGGCCGGAATTGAAATCCTGTCTCCAGATGCCAGTGTTGCTGACCTTTTACAAGCTTGGCAGCCTTTGTGTGATGACTCGGGTTTATTGAAATTATATGCCAACCACAATTTCGCGGAATGCAAGGGATGCTCCGTAAACTGCTGTAATACGGCCTATGTAATACCTGATCTCATATCCTTTCGTAAAATGGCTGCATATTTAAACCTGGCTCCGGCTGATTTTCTGGATCGTTATTTTCAAAAGGAAAAACTGGAACTGGGATTATTGCGCATGCGCCCCAATCCCTGCATATTTCTGCAAAACAATATCTGCAGTATTTACCGGTTGCGTTCTTTAATCTGTCGCTTTTATGTCTGCAGTAATATCCTGGGCGATACCGAGCAGCTTATATACAGTATTGCCTGGACGGGGATTACGGCTACCCAGTTGTTCGCCCAAGATCAAGGGTTGCTGAATGTTAATCCCCAAGCGGGCTGGAGCAGTTTTGATCTCATGTTTAAGAAGCTTATTGATGAGTACCGCGACCATCCCGGGGTGGATTTATTTATGAATGCCCAAGAATATAGCGAGATCCCGTTAAAGGTTTTTAATGAAAGGGGACACACCTCCTAAGCAAGAATGTCCCCTAATAAAGCTTTTTTTATCATATTGCAGGATTTTGGCCGGTGAAATGGAATATATTAGCTTGATGTAATTTCGGCTTTGGGGGTGAGAAAGAATTTTCAATGGGCTTAATCAAATAATAAAAAGGGGAGGAAGACAAGTGATAAAGTTTGGAAAAAAATCAAGATTGGCAGTTGTACTTTGCTTAATGCTGACTTTAACCATGCTGGCAGGCTGTGCGGCGAACAAAGAGGCAGCGGAACCGGCGAAAGATGACAAGGCCGCCCAGAGTGAAAAGCAAGAAGTAATCAAGCTTGGTTTTCTGGGTGCCAAAACCGGTGATGTGGCCAACTATGGCATACCCGGTGAAAAAGGCATGAAAATGGCGATTGACGAATTGAATGCCAATGGCGGCATCATGGGTAAAACGGTTGAAGGAATTTATGAAGACAACAAAGGTGACACCGCAGAAATAGCCAACATAACCACCAAATATATCACCCGTGACAAAGTAGTGGCTATGGTGGGTGACCCCTGCACCGGTTTGACTAAAGTAGCAGCCGAAATAGCTCAGAAGAATAAAGTTGTCATCTTTTCAGCTGGAGCAACTGGAACCGGCGTTGTAGAGATAGGCGATTATGTATTTCGCAATACTTTGCTGGATCAGTTTGCAGTTCCTTCCGTAGTTGATTGGATGGTAAACACCAAGGGATGGAAAAACATAGCAATTATAACCTCGCTCAACAACGGCTATAGCACAGCTTTAACCCCGGTATTTAAAGAGGCCCTAAATGCTCAAAAAGCCAAGATCGTCATTGAAGAAAGCGTTAATGATGGCGAAAGCGATTTTTCAGCTCAGGTAACCAAACTCAAAAAAGCCAATGCTGATGTGCTGGTATTTACCGGTTATTACCGCGAGGCGGCACTGATCATGAACGAAGCCCAGAAGCAAGGCTTGACTATAAGCCTGATCGGCGGCGATGGACTTTATGGACAGGACTTGATCAAACTGGGCAAAACTGCAGTGGAAGGGAAAGTCATTTACTACTGTGGCTTCAGCAGTGATCAAGCTGCTCCTGAAACCGAAAAATTCATCAAGAAATATGAAGAGATCTACAAAGAAAAGCCCGACATGTTTTCCGCACAATACTATGATGCGGTTATGATTCTGGCCAAGGCCATGACTGATGCCAAGAGCACTGATCCCAGCGTTTTCAAAGCAGAATTGGCAAAATTAAAGGATTATCCCGGGGTATCCGGCAACACCACCTTCAGAGCTGATCGTGAGCCGGTCAAGAGCCCGATTTGCCTGATTACCGTAAAGGATGGCCAATTTGTAGTGCTGGAGAAAATACCTGTAAATGTGAAATAGATTCATCGCTGAGGCGTGAGGCGTGAGGGGTAAGGGGTTAGGTGTGTTCTCTTACGGGAAGAACACCAACCCGCTCTCCTCAATAATTCTAAATACCAAATTTGATTCCCCTGCAAAAAGTAATAATCGTGCATTGCGAGCGATAGCATAATGTCATTTCTATGAAACTAGTGTGCTTGTCATTGCGAGGAGCGTAAGCGACGCGGCAATCTTCCCCGGTCATTGCCGCATATAATGAAAAATGCTCTAACGCTTTTCGTTTATCGTGGCGGGTTATTACCCGTGATAATTGCGAGCGATAGCGAAGCAATCTATAGTGTCTTTGCGTGTGAAGCAGAAAAAGATTGCCGCGCTGCGCTCGCAATGACAGGTTTGGAGCTTACTTGCCGTTATTGTTTTCATAACAATGACAGAATTGCAAAGCAATCGTTTCTATCAATGCTATTCAGGGACACCATTGGTTTTTGCATTGGAATCAAATTTAAATTGATAGAGAATTATTACAGAAACTTGTTATTTATTTGATAATTAGTGAGGCGTCAGGCGTGAAGGGTAAGGAAGATGTATCAATCCTCACCCCTCACCCCTTACACCTTACACTTTATAGGAGGAACTTATGTTCTGGGAACAGTTGTTGAACGGTTTGACGCTGGGAAGCACCTATGCTTTGATAGCGCTGGGCTATACCATGGTTTATGGAATTGTACAACTAATCAATTTTGCGCATGGTGAGATATATATGTTCGGTGCGTTTGCCGGGCTATTTCTGGTCAGCTTCTGCGGCGTCAACATCGTGCTGGCTTTGCTGGGGGCGATGGCCTTTTGCATGCTGCTGGGCATGTTGATCGAACGCATTGCCTATCGCCCGCTGCGGGGCAAATCATCCCGTCTTTCCGCTTTAATCAGTGCAATTGGGGTATCGATATTTCTTTCCACTCTGATGGTCTTGCTGGCTGAAACCAATACCCGCCGTTATCCTGATGTAGTACCAAATCATAGCTTTCATCTCGGATCACTTGATTTTTCTCTTATGCAGATAATAATACTGCTGTTTTCCGCAGTACTGATGGTGGGTTTGCAGCTAATGGTGCAGAAAACCCGCATAGGCAAGGCCATGCGGGCTTGCTCGCAGGATTTGGATGCGGCTTACCTGATGGGGATTAATGTCAACCGGGTCATTTCCTTCACCTTTGCGGTTGGCTCAGCCCTGGCGGCGGCTGGCGGAGTCATGGTAGCGATTTACTATAATGCAGTATGGCCTTATATGGGTACCATGGCTGGGCTGAAAGCGTTTTCGGCCGCGGTGTTGGGGGGTATAGGCTCGATACCGGGGGCAATGATCGGGGGTCTCAGCCTTGGCGTTTTGGAGATTATGGGAGTTGCCTATCTCTCTTCTTCCTATAAAGATGCCATTGCTTTTGGCATTCTCATCCTGGTTTTACTGATTCGGCCCCAGGGTTTGCTGGGGCAAAAGATTTCCAAGAAGGTGTAGGTGAACATATTGGATGCGATAATATCCCAGTATATCGATCCCTATTACCTGCGAATAATGATTCTGATCGGCATAAATATCATACTGGCTTTGGGTATCAACCTGATTACCGGGGTTACCGGCCAATTGACCATGGGACATGCCGGGTTTATGAGCATAGGCGCATATACTTCAGCGATTCTCTCCATGCAATTCGGCTTTTCGTATGTTCTTGCCCTACTGGCCGGAGCTGTGATGGCGGCATTATTTGGTATCATTATCGGGATTCCCACACTAAGGCTGGACGGCGATTACCTGGCCATGGTAACGATTGGTGCTGCAGAAATTATCCGGGTTTTCTTCCTGAACTTTGAACCGGGGGGCAAAGCCGTAGGATTGGCAGGAATTCCGCAGCATACTACATTTATGACGGTTTGGGTGGTGGCCTTGATTGTAATTCTATTCAATGCTCGTTTGCTTAATTCCCGCATCGGGAGGGCCTTTTATGCGATCAGGGAAAATGAGATTGCGGCTGCTGCTTCGGCTATCGACACTACGCGTATGAAGATACTGGCTTTTATGGTGGGCGCATTTTTGGGTGGCTTGGGAGGCGGGCTTTATGCCCATTATATGTATTATATAAATCCCCAGGATTTTGGCTTTATGAAATCCATTGAATTGTTAAACATGGTGGTTCTGGGAGGTATGGGCAGTATACCCGGCACTATTCTGGGGGCTTGCATCCTAACGCTGGCTCCGGAACTGCTTAGAATCGTAGCCGAATACCGCTTGCTGTTTTATGGTGCCCTGCTGGTGATTTTGATGATATTCAGACCTAATGGTTTACTGGGTGATGTAAGGATCTATGATCTTAGAAAACGCTGGGGGAAAAAAGAGGTGGAATCATGCCAGTCCTGAGTTTGGAAAACATAAGTCAGGAATTCGGAGGCTTGCGTGCTTTGGACGCGGTTAATATTGATGTTGCAGAGCTGGCTATATTTGGTATAATCGGCCCCAATGGAGCGGGAAAAACCACCTTGTTTAATATTATTACGGGATTCTATGTTCCGACTGAAGGCAGTTTGATTTTTCAAGGGCGCAATGTAAACGGAGTAGCTACCCATAGTATTGCGCGGCTGGGTATCGCCCGTACTTTTCAAAATATACGGCTGTTCAACAAGCTGTCAGTTTTGGACAATGTCCGAATTGGTTGTCATGGCGTAAGCAAGTGTGGCTTTTTTAGCAGTTTGCTGGGCTTGCCGGCGATGCTCCGCGAGGAAAAGCAAATCAAGGAAGAGGCGGTTAGGCTTCTGGCTCTGGTAGGTCTTTATGAAAAAAGACAGGAATATGCGGAAAATCTAGCCTATGGCGAACAGCGGAAATTGGAAATTGCCCGGGCCCTGGCCTTAAAACCTTCGCTGCTGCTGCTTGATGAGCCTGCGGCCGGGATGAACACGGGCGAGAAGGCGGAATTAATGGATCTCATTCGGGAAATCCGGCAGGATATGAAGATTACCATTCTTTTAGTGGAACATGATATGAATCTGGTTATGAATATCTGCGAAAGGATAGCCGTACTCGATTATGGCCGAAAAATTGCCGAAGGCTCACCATTCGAAATTAAAAGTGATGAAAGGGTCATTCAGTCTTATCTGGGAGCAGGCGCATGAGACCCTTGAACATTTATATCTTGATATTTTTCTCAGTCTTCTGTATGGCTACTTCATCCATCATCATCCGCTACTCCAGTTCGCCAGCTATGATCATAGCTCTCTACCGCGTCGTATTTACCGCCGTACTGGCAGCATCCCTGGGAGGGACCAGAATCTTCGCTAACTTAAGGGCGATAAACCGGCGCGATTATTTTTATATATTGTTAGCCGGCATCTTTTTGGCACTGCACTTCGGATTCTGGATTACCTCATTAGACTACACCAGTATTCCCAGTTCGGTTTTATTCACCAACCTGCAGGTTGTCTTTGTACTCCTGTTTTCTATTTTCATTCTTAAGGAAAAAGTTAATGCATGGGTTAGCGGGGGGATTCTGCTGGCTATACTGGGCAGCGCCATGATTGGCGGGGGCGACCTGGCATCCGGACGTTTTTATGGGGACATGCTGGCACTCACCAGCGGGCTCTTTGTGGCCATTTATTTTATAGCCGGAAGACAAGTGCGAAGCCGGGTGGATGTCTGGTCCTACACCGGTGCGGTGTCGGCGGTGGCGGCTTTGGTCTTGGTGCCAGCCAGCATTTTATTCGATTTACCCCTTACTGGATTCGGAATTCGGGAATGGTTGTTGTTTTTCCTCCTGGCTTTGGGACCGGGTATTGCCGGTCACGGTATTCTCAACTGGGCCTTGAAATATGTAAAGGCCCCCGTAGTTTCAGTTTCCATACTAGGAGAATCCGTAGGGGCCAGTATCCTGGCTTATATTTGTTTTGGCGAACTCTTGCTCTGGTATCAGATTATCGGTGGTATCTTTATTCTTTCCGGCATTTACATGGCAGTCACCAATGAAGCCAAAACCGAACTCGCTGCCCAGCCGGTCAGCTAATCGTAGATTTTTGTCCAGTTGGTCTTGGGGAAGTAGTGCTCGACAATCTGGCGAGCCTTTTGACCTTCTTTGGCCATGGTGAATGCACCCCACTGCTCCATGCCGCAGCCATGACCCCAGCCGTTGCCTTTAAAAACGATATTGTTGCCTTCAGCCTTGATGCTGCTGAATATAGTTGAATAAAGAAGATCAAATCCAACTTTTTCCCGGAGCATGGCCGCGGGAATAGAAGCCTGGCCGGCGGTGATGGTCAGTGCTCGTCCGGAGGGCCCTTTTTTGCTTATACGAATATCATCCAACGATCCGGCCTTGCTTCCCATAATATTCTTGATTTGCCAGCGCGGTACTTTTACGGTCCAGTTTTTATACTTGGCCGGGGCATTTTTGATGCCGTTGGTTGTTACCGGAACAAGATATGAAGCTTTTTTCTTTAGCTTTGGAAAACCCTCCTCAATGCTGGCGGTTTTGTCCTTGGATAAGGAGTGGAACAAGGCATAGACAAACTTGCCTTTATAGGTAAGCACCTGACCGCGCGTCTCTTCTACTGCTTTGCTGATATTGGGGGTGATGGCCTTTTCGTCATAAGCCTGAAATTCAGTATGGTCATCGCTGGCGTCCGTATTGTGTTTTTGCCTGGTGCCATTTTCATATTCCATCAAGGCCAGGGTCATCGTCCGGGCTACAATAGCTTGTGCTTTCAAGGCCTCCATAGGATACTTGGGCCCGATTTCAGCAGCCACTACACCCTTGAGGTATTCTTCCAGCTTTAAATTCTGAGTTTTACCGGTATCTTTACGGTAAAGGCTGATAGTTGGCTCGGCTTTATATTTGACTACTTCTGGAGCCATATACTGTGGTTGAACTGCTTGGGGGACTGGCTTTTTTGCCTCTTTTTGGCAGCCGCCAATACAGGATAAGAGGGCTGTAATCAATAAAAATACCAGGATTTTAGTGCAATTTGTTCTTTTAAGCAAAAAACTCGCTCCTTTACTTTTTGCTGTAGTTTTCCCTGGCATTTTTTACTTATGTCTGGCAAACTCAGGGATTTTCTTCGCTTTATAAAGCACAATATTTATAACAAGGTAAAAAGATGTCTCCCGCTTCTTTAAGCGGCCAGGTTCCTGTTAACGGAAACGGACGGTGGGTTTTAATCTCCCGCCTCCTTGCAGCGGTGCGGAAGAAACTGCTCTGCAGTTTCTTCCGATGCTTAAATAGAGATTAATAAGCTTTAAGGAGGGATCAGCATGCATATTGTACTGGTCGAGCCCGAAATACCCCAGAATACAGGTAATATTGCCCGCACTTGTGCTTTGACCAATACTACCCTGCACCTGGTGCGGCCATTGGGATTTTCCCTGGAAGATCGATATTTGAAAAGAGCCGGTTTGGATTACTGGGATAAAGTGGAGCTAAAGCTTTGGGACAGTTTCGAGGAACTGGCCGGGTACTATGCCGAAGCCCGTTTTTTTCTGGCTACTACCCGAAGCGAACAAAACTATCACCAGGTACAATATCCCCATGACAGTTTTTTGGTTTTTGGTAAAGAAACGAAAGGACTGCCAAAGGGAATTCTTGATGCATATCCTGACGGCCAGATTCGTATTCCCATGCGGGATATAGGACGCTCGCTCAACTTGGCCAATTCGGCAGCTATTATCTTGTATGAAGCATTAAGGCAGAATGAATTTAATGCTTTAAAACAAGAGACTTAAGCCCCTATAAAATAATTAATAGTAATGTTGCAGGAAAAAAGACCCGATTTGATTAATAATAAATATATTATATATACCTTTACCTGCTGTTAAAAAATGTATATTATGATAAAAAATAATCAACTGGAAGCATGACCTTTTATAAAAACAGCTGGCAATTGAATATGCAGATAGGGGAGAGTAAATTGAACGAACAGGCATTAGGGACAGGCAAGGTTCAGTTGTGGACCACGCTTGAACATTTGAATATCCTCAGTGATAAGCTCAATGAACTATTCTTTATCTATGATAAAACCGGAATAATCAAATTCATGAATAATAAAGCACTGGAGGTTCTGGGATATGGAGCTCAGGAAATAATAGGAAGCAGTATGCTGTCGCTAACTACGGATGAATATAAGGACCAACTAAGGGTAGAAATGGAAAACCTTTTTGGTCAGGGCATAAGCAGTATTTTTGAACTACCGGTGATTGGCAAAGATGGTGCCCAACGACTTATTCATTTTAAAAGTGCTCCTATTATTGAAGAGGGTGAAATACCCGGAGGAATAACGCTTGGACAGGATATAACTGCGTACCGGTATGCGACTGAAGCCCAGCGTATTACCGAGGAAAAACTAGCGGCGGCTTTTAACCTCAGCCCGGAAATGATAGCCATTAGTTCTCTGGAAGACGGACGTTATCTGGAGGTTAACGATGCCTTTGTAAGCCTTTTTGGCTATAGCCGAGAGGAGATTGTCGGCAAGACGGTCCGAGAGTTGAAAATTTGGGTTAATCCCCAAAATCGTGCTCGTTTGCAGAGGATGGTATTAGAAAATCCAATAGTTCGCGGAATAGAAGATAGCTTTAGGAAAAAATCGGGTGATATATGGAGAGGTATTTGTTCTTTTGCACGGCTTAATATTGGCGGAGAACCTTTCATACTAACTGTAGGCACTGATATTACTGAAAAAAGACGTATGGAAGACGACCTGCTAAAGGCTAGCAAATTGGAATCTTTAGGCATTTTAGCTGGGGGCCTGGCTCATGATTTTAATAATCTACTCACTATTATTATGGGCAACCTAACCTTAAGCAAAATGATTAATCAAGATAACCCTGATTCACTCAAGTTTTTACAGGAAGCTGAACATGCAATTTTGCAAGCCCGGTGTTTAACCCAGCAACTGCTTACCTTTGCCCGGGGTGGAGCACCGGTAATGAAAATAACCACAATTGAAGAGTTAATCAAAGATGCGGTGACATTTTCCCTCAGTGGGTCCAGTGTTAAAGCTCAGTTTAACATTAAAAATCTATGGAAGGTAGAAATTGATGCGGGGCAGATCAACCAGGTTATCAACAATCTCATACTTAATGCGGTTCAGGCCATGCCTGACGGCGGAGAGATACGGGTTGCAGCAGACAACACCGAATTGGATGAATTTAATATGCATCCTCTAAAAGCTGGCCCTTATATCAGAATATCCATTAAAGATCAGGGACAGGGCATTCCCGAGCATTGTCTGGATAAGATATTTGATCCCTATTTTACTACCAAGGAGCAAGGAACTGGTCTGGGATTGGCTACCGCTTTTTCAATTATCAACCGGCACGGGGGTCATCTTTACTGTGAATCTTCAGCAAATGAAGGGGCCTGTTTTAATATTTATCTGCCTGCGGTATGTGATGAAGTTGAATTGGCCAAAGAAGAGGAACGTGTTCCTTTACAGGGCAAGGGGAGAGTGCTGGTAATGGATGATCAATACCGGATCC
This sequence comes from Syntrophomonadaceae bacterium, assembly GCA_028692415.1. Classification (GTDB taxonomy): domain Bacteria; phylum Bacillota; class Syntrophomonadia; order Syntrophomonadales; family Syntrophomonadaceae; genus JAQUBU01. The sequence continues at coordinate 43,845 of JAQUXM010000004.1, forward strand.
AAACCATGCTTGGGGAAATGCTAATCCAGTTAGGATATGAACCGGAACTGACTAATGATGGAATGCAAAGCATAGAAAGATACCGGGAGGCTATGGCTAATGGAAAGCCCTTTAACGCTGTAATTATGGACCTGACCATTCCAGGGGGGATGGGGGGCAAGAGGGCGCTGGAAGGCCTCGTTGCAATTGATCCGGCGGTAAGAGTGATAGTCAGCAGCGGCTATACCAGTGATCCATTGCTATCCCAGCAGGGAAAATCAGGTTTTCAAGCAGTTCTGGCCAAGCCATATAGTATAGTAGAATTGAGTGAGGTATTGCAAAAAGTAATTCAAAATGAACAGGCTTCCTAAATAGTCGTAAGCTTAATCCAAAATACCTAGATAATGTGTAAAAAGATTAAATATAGAAAAATTTCTATACAGAGGGTTGGCTTTAGCGTATTATGGTATTGTTATGATTCGGAAGGAGATGGGAAAAGCAATGCGGGTGCTGGTAGCTGACGATGATGCTTTGTCCAGAAAAATTCTGGAGGAGTCACTTAACCACTGGGGATATGAGCCGGTTATTGCCAAAGACGGAGATGAAGCGTGGGACATGCTCAAAGAGGATGGAGGACCGACTCTGGTAATACTGGACTGGGTGATGCCCGGAATGGAAGGGATCGAGGTATGCCGGAAGGTTAGAGCACGGAACACGGTGAATTATTTTTACATCATACTCCTGTCTGCCAAGAATTCGCACTATGATGTTATCAAGGGATTGGAATCAGGTGCGGATGATTATATTATAAAACCGTTTCACTCGGAAGAGTTAAGATCCCGGCTCAAAATCGGCCAGCGAATTATTGAACTTGAAAAGAGGATTTTGTGTCTGGCGAGTACGGACTATTTAACTGCACTATTGAACCGGCGAGCCTTTATAGAACGTATGGAAGCTGAAATTAACCGGGTTACCCGGGAAAAGAAAAGTCTTGGCATTGTAATAGCTGATCTCGATTATTTTAAATCAGTAAATGATACCTACGGACACCAGGCTGGCGATCTCGTGCTGCAGGAATTTTCACGCTTGTTGTGTTCATCTTTTAGAATTTATGATTTTATAGGACGTTATGGAGGAGAAGAGTTTATTGTGGGGCTGCCCGGAGCCAGTGCTGAAGTTTCCGGGGCTATAGCCGAAAGAGTAAGAAGACGATTCGAAGAACACCGGACTCTGATTCCCGAATGGGATGCCGGAATTGGGGTTACTTCAAGTTTTGGTGTTGCGGCCATGGAAAACGGCCAACCGGAACTTAGTATAGACGGGCTGATCAAGCAAGCTGATGCTGCCTTGTACCAGGCCAAGCAGCAAGGCCGCAATCAGGTAAAGATATTTAGAACTTAGCCAGGATTTATACTAAAAATAAAAAAAACCCGTAAGGGTTTTTTTATTTTTAGTATTTTTAGAAATATAAATACTATTATTCTTGGGGTACTGGTGCTTCCACCGGGCATACATCGGCACAGGAACCACATTCAGTACACAGTTCTGGATCGATAACATATTTATCTTCACCTTCGCTAATTGCTTCCACTGGGCATTCATCCACACATATACCGCAGGAAATACATTCATCTGTGATTATATAGGTCATTATGCTCCCTCCTTTGCTCCAAATCAACTATTAGCATTATAATGAACGCTTATTTGTTTGTCAATTTGATAAACAGTGGAATTTATCAATTACAGCAGCTATGCAATGATGAATAATAACGAGGCGCAAAGACCTCCCCCGCTTCTTTGAGTGGCCGGATTCATATTAACCCCCCATATTCGCAACATCAGTAGTGCCCGCAGGGGTGCACCCACCTATGAAAATGGGGAAAGATTGCCACGTCGCTGCGCTCCTCGCAATGACAAGCACACTAGTTTCATAGCAATGACAGGGCGGCGGACTAATCTCCCGCCTCGTTGCAGCGGTGTATTGAAACTGCTCCGCAGTTTCTTTCGATGCCTAAATTTGATAAAATAATATTCATTGATGGAATGTGCAGATAATATGGAACAGGAGCAAGAAAATGAAATGTGTTATTCTGGCCAATGGTGAATATGAGGAGATTGAAGTTTATCATGATATAGTTCAGGAAGCCGATATCATTATTTGCGCTGACGGCGGTGCCAATTATGCAAGGCAGATGGGGGTTACGCCCGGTTATATTATTGGCGATTTGGATTCTATTTCAGCAGAGGTCAAGGAATATTTTGCTGGCCTAAATGTAGAATATCAAAAATACCCGCGCCAGAAAGACTTTACCGACCTGCATTTAGCCCTGGCACTGGCAGATAAACTAGGGGCGAATGAAATAATTCTTATCGGCAGTTTGGGGAAAAGGTTGGACCACACCCTGGCCAATATATATTGCGGAATAGAGATGGCGCAAAAGGGCAAGAGAATTATGCATTATTCGCCAAGCTGCACGGTTTATCTGGTCACTGATTATCTGCGCCTAAGCGGAGAAGCAGGTGATCTGGTGTCAGTTATGGCATTAAGTGACAAAGCCAGCGGGGTTTATGAAAGGGGCTTTGAATATCCACTGGAGGGTGTGGTAATGGAAAGCTGTAACCCTTTGGGCGTATCCAATGTATTACTTGGCGGGGATTATGGGGAAATAGGCCTGAAAGAAGGAATCCTGGCGGTGTTCCATTACCCGAACAAGAAATAATATACAAAAGGGAAAGTAGATAGGGCTATTTTGCGAAGAACGATTCATTCTATAACAATTTTAATGGATCAGGGGCAGACTTTGCGGCAATTCGGGGTACGATTCGAGCTCTAACAAGCTTGTCTGGGCACATGCAAGTACATATAAATATAGCAGAAGTGAGTTTAGGGAATTCCTCCCCTCACCCCTAACGCCTCACTTGCTTGGAGGAAAATGTTTTGGATTTGAGTATTTTGTCCGGGATTTTTGCCAGCCCCTGGGATATCATTCGCAGTTTGTTGGACATAGCTATAGTTGCATATGTATTTTACCGCATTTTACGCTGGATAAGCGGCACCCGCGCTGAACAGCTGCTCCGGGGTTTGATTCTGCTGCTCTTGTTTTCGCTGGCCGCCAGTTATTTGCGCCTGGATATGGTCAAATGGCTGGTGGAAAAGGTATGGATAGTATTTGCCATCACCTTGCCCATCGTATTTCAACCGGAGTTGCGCCGGCTTCTGGAACAGATTGGCCGCGGCAGTTTTTTTGCCCGTTCCAATATAGAAATGGAAGAGTATGAAAGCATAATTAACGAGATTGTTGATGCTACTGCTGTATTATCCCGTAACCAGGTTGGGGCCTTAATAATATTTACCAGGGAAACCGGGATTAACGAGTATCTGGAAAGTGGAGTTTTCCTGGATTCTCTGGTTTCATCAGGATTGCTGGTCAATATCTTTGTGCCCAACTCACCTCTGCACGATGGGGCCAGCGTAATCAGCGGGGGGAGAATAAAAAAAGCCGCCTGTTTCTTGCCTTTGAGCGATGATCCGCATCTGGATAAGGAACTGGGGACCCGCCACCGGGCCGGGCTTGGAATCACCGAGGTTTCCGATGCTCTGGCCTTAATCGTATCTGAAGAAACCGGAACCATATCGCTGGCCAAGGAGGGTAAGCTGCAGCGTTATTTGGATACCCGGAGCCTTAAGGAGCTTCTTCGCCAGGAGCTTTTATTGCAGGAAAAATGGAGCGAAACAGTGCGAAGGAGGTGGGCTGGTGAGTCCAAGACCCCCAGGCAAAACGATCGGGCTTAAAGTGATATCCATTATATTTGCGGTTTTATTGTGGCTTTATGTTGCCAATCAGGGAGAACTTACGGCCAGCCAGGATTCCATAAAAGTACAGCTGCAATACCGGCATCTGGCCCAGGGCTTGAGTGTAAACGGACCCGAGCAGGTTTATGTCAAACGCTGGGGTACTTTGCGGGAAAACCGGAATATTATTGCTTATGTCGATATGGCTGGTCTTGCTCAGGGCAGCCACCGTATCCCGGTCAAAGTTGAGCCGGTAGCAGGGGTGATTTTAACCAGTGTCAAGCCCAAACAAATTGATGTCGTCATCAATGAACTGAAGGAAGAAACGCTTCCTGTAAAATATGTTGTTAGCCGTAACCCACCTTACGGTTATGAGTTGCTGGATGTAATCATGGAACCTGAAAAATGCCTGCTTAAAGGAGAAGAAACCGCAATCCGCGCCGTAGTTGAGGTTACAGCCGCAGTGGATCTTGGGGAGGCTAAAGACTTTACAACCCTTAAAGTGCCGCTTCAGGCCAAAGATAAAGGAGGCAGCGTGCTAAGCCAGGGAATAAGGATCGTTCCTGATAAAGTATCGGTATATGCAGTAATCGGGCAAATTCAAAGCAGCAAGAAAGTTAAAGTCAAGACTGAATATGCCGGAAATTTAGGTTTGGGATATGAATTGGGCAAGATAGAAATAAGCGTGGATGAAGTAATGGTTTTAGGGAGCAAGGAACAACTGGAAGGCATTGAGGAAGTTAGCATCCAGGCCATTGACTTGAGCGGTAAAGTAGAGTCCTTCAGCCAGGAAAGTGAAATTATTCTGCCTTCGGGATTAAAAGCTTACCCGGCTCGGGTAATGGTCAATGTCGAAATAAAGCAAGTTATTGAAAAAGAGGTTGTGGAATGAAACTCCGGGTAAGGGAGATAAAAATGCCCCTGGAACATGATGAAAGTCAATTAATTGATGCTGTGGCCCGGCGGCTGGGGGTCAGCAGCAGTAAAATAGCGGCTTTGAAGCTGGTGAAGAAAGCCGTAGACGCGCGGCGCAAAACCGTTTGCTTCAGCTATACTGTAGACGTGGAATTAGATAACAAGATTAAACTGGCTAAAAAGGTTCTGAAAGCAGTGAGCATAGTCGAGGTTCAACCGCAAGCCGCCGGCAATATTCCAGCAGGATCCAAAAAGCTGGAGCATTCACCGTTAATTGTGGGGGCTGGACCGGCCGGTTTATTCTGTGCCCTGTACCTGGCCCAAAACGGTTATAAGCCAACGCTTATTGAACAGGGGCAGGATATCGATCGGCGGGCCAAAACTGTTAACCGGTTCTGGCAAAAGGGATTGCTGAATCCACTTTCCAATCCCCAGTTTGGCGAAGGAGGAGCCGGGGCTTTTTCCGATGGCAAGCTCACAGCCCGAAGTGCTGACGCTCGTATTCCGTATATTTTGCAGACTTTTGTCAAATATGGTGCCAGCGAAGAGATTTTATATGTAAAAAAGCCCCATTTAGGAACTGATGTTATTCAAGCGATAGTTAAAAGAATAAGGCAGGAGATTATTTCGCTAGGTGGGGAATTCTATTTTGATGCCTGTATGACAGACATAAATATTAACCGATCGAAACTAAAAAGCATAATAATAAATAATGAGATAGAAGTACCGTGCTCGCTGCTGGTTCTGGCAGTGGGAAACAGTGCCCGTGAGGTTTATCGCCTGCTTTACCGCAAGAATGTAAACCTGCAGGCCAAGGCTTTTGCGGTGGGGGTCAGGATCGAGCATCAACAGGAATTGATCGACCGCATCCAGTATGGCAGCTTTGCTGGACATCCCCAGCTTGGGGCCGCCGATTATCACCTTACTTATCAGGACCCGGCAAGTGGAAGGTTATTTTATACCTTCTGCATGTGTCCCGGCGGTTATGTGATAGCAGCAGCATCAGGACCGGGGCAGGTGGTTACCAATGGCATGAGTTACCTGGCCCGCAATACCGGAATTGCCAACTGCGCGCTGGTGGTTACGGTTAACCCTGCCGATTGGGGTAACCGGCTGCTGGGAGGGATAGAATTTCAAGAGAATTTGGAAGATAGAGCTTTTAAGATGGGTGGAGGACAGTATAGAGCTCCCGCCCAGTTCTTAAAAGATTTTTTAATGCAAAAAAGCTCAGCAAGCTTGGAAAATTCCCTGGCGACGTATCGACCGGGAGTGGCTCCAGCGAATTTATGGGAGCTTTTTCCCCGTGAAATATGTGAAGTAATGGACCGGGGGATCAGACACTGGGAGCAAAAAATGCAGGGCTTTATAAATGACAAAGCGGTCTTGACCGGTGTGGAAACCCGTACCTCAGCCCCCTTGCGGATCGAAAGAAACGAGGAGATGACTTCCCTGAGTCTTGGCAACCTCTACCCCTGCGGGGAAGGAGCCGGTTATGCAGGAGGGATTATAAGCTCAGCCCTGGACGGTGTAAAGGTAGCGGAAAAAATTATGACCAGTTATGCTAAACCAAAGGAAAAGCTAAACATAGCCGGCAGCAGTGTTTTAAACGCCCGCGAGCTTTTTTGAGAGGGGATACACCAATAAGGTACGGGGACACACCATGAATATATGGGGACACACCAATAATGTATTGGGACACACCTTCTATCGAAGGAATGTCCCCGTCGCAGGGAATGTCCCCCATCAACTACAGCATTAATCGCACCCGATGGACTTATGCCTGCGTTTGAAAGGAAAATATTCCCGTATAAACAAATGATTAGATCAGGCATAAATGTAAATAAAAGGAAATTATGAGGATTAAGAATACAGATAATCAATGTTTTAGAATAAGATGCAGCCGGTAGACAGTATAACACTGAGGGCGCATAATTAATAAACAGCTGCTTAGTCAGCACTGCTTGGATTGAATAAAAAGTGAGTTTTGATTGTACCCGGGGGTGCAAACCAGATATAGTGAAAAGCTTATAATATGTATCGGGAGGAAAATAAAGTGGGAGTGTTGTTTGGTACTGATGGAGTAAGAGGAATTGCCAATGTGGAACTTTCACCGGAGATGGCCTTTCACTTGGGCCGGGCGGGAAGCTATATGCTGGCTGAAAAGAATACCGGCAGCCGGCCTCGTATACTGGTTGGCAAAGACACCCGTATATCGGGGGACATGCTGGAAGCCGCTCTGATTGCAGGAATTTGCGCAACGGGTGCGGATGTATTGACGGTAGGGGTCATTCCTACTCCAGCAGTGGCCTATTTAACGCAAAAATATGAAGCATCCTGTGGAATAGTTATATCCGCATCGCATAATCCCGTACAGGACAACGGAATTAAATTTTTTGGCCCCAGTGGTTACAAATTGCCCGATGAACTGGAGAATGAAATCGAAGCACTGGTGCATAAAGGCACGCGTAATTTGACTCGTCCTCAGGGTGAAGAAATTGGCAGAGTCTATGATGTTGCCGAGGCCGCGAACAACTATCTCGACTATTTGATATCCTGCTTTAACCTGGAAGGCAGTCTCAGTGGTTTTACCATCGTTGTGGATTGTGCCAATGGGGCGGCTTTTGCTACGGCACCCGAGATGTGGAAACGGCTGGGCGCGCGGGTTATAGCCATACATGATAAACCCAATGGGCTGAATATTAATGATAAATGCGGGTCTACGCATACTGAGGGCTTAAAGAAAGCGGTTATCCAGAATAAAGCTGATATTGGCATCGCCTATGATGGAGATGCCGACCGGTGTATAGCTATAGATGAACGGGGCAATGAACTGGACGGTGATCATATACTGCTGATTTGCGCCCAGGATATGAACAGCCGTGCCCAGCTCAAGCCTCCACTAGTGGTGGCAACGGTCATGAGCAATATCGGTTTGGATATTGCGCTAAGACGGGAAAATATTGCGGTGCAAAGCTGCAAAGTCGGGGACCGCTATGTGCTCGAAAAGATGAAAGAAACCGGAGCACTGCTGGGTGGAGAACAATCCGGGCATATCATTTTTTCACAATTTGCCACTACTGGTGACGGACTCCTGACCTCGCTTAAACTGGTTGAATTTATGAAACGTTCCGGCTTGTCGCTGTCTGAACTGGCCCGGGGCTTGGAAAAGCAACCGCAGATGCTGGTTAATGTTCGTATGGATAATAAAGAAGAGATTTTGTCGCGCCCGCTGGTCCAGGAAGCATTAAAGAAGGCTGAGGAAAGACTTGGGCAATGCGGCAAACTGGTGGTAAGACCCTCGGGGACCGAGCCATTGGTCAGAATTATGGCTCAGGGTCCCGAACAGTACCTATTGGAGGAGGTGATTGATGATATTAAGCAAGCCGTTGAAACGGCCCAGCAAAAATAGTCCCGTAAGGGTAGCGCCTGACCCACTTAAACAATTATGAATTATGAATTCTTAATTAAGGAAGGGATTGCTTTGCAATCACAACCATCATTCAAAATTAAAAATTAAGAATTCAAAATTTCAGAAGTGGGTGACGAGGAGGGGGCTTATCGAATTATCGGCGGATACCCCCCGGTGCAACCACCACCGTTAGTATGGTTTTAAAGACGGCTGGCAACAGCCGGGACAAAAAGCCTTGCCGTGGGATAAGAAAATTTGGAATTATGAATTATGATTCCCCTGCAAAAAGTAATAATCGTGCATTGCGAGCGATAGCATAATGTCATTGCGAGCGATAGTATAATGTCATTGCGAGCGATAGCGAAGCAATCTATAGTGTCTTTGCGTGTGAAGCAGAATAAGATTGCCGCGCTGCGCTCGCAATGACAGAATTGCAAAGCAATCGTTTCTATTCAATGCTATTCAG